>JBOFSS010000089.1:0-4003 GCA_051651665.1 Mycoplasma sp. | reverse complement strand
ATATTATGTTATTGATACACCAGGTTTTCTCTCAAATGATAATTTATTAAGTTATATTGATCATAAAAAAAATAAATTAGTTTTTAATGATAAGGAAATTAAACCAATCACTTATCAAATAAAACAACCTAAAACTCTTAAGGTTGAAAACTTATTGCAAATAGATTTATTCCCAACAGAAGATATCGGTAGTGCAACACTCTATATTAACTCTAATTTAGTGATTTCTTCTTCCAAATTAAAAGATGAAGTTTATTTCAAAAACCCGAATTTAATTAATTATGCTAGTGATCATTTAAAGAATATTAAGTGAAAAACACATACATTTGAAATTAGTAAATACAAAACAGATATATGTGTTGCTGGACTTGGATTGGTCAGTCTTAAAAATATTTCTAAGATTGTAATCACAATTGACGAAAATGTTGCAATTAATGAATTACCTTTCGCAATTATCTAATTTTTCTACTATATTAAAATTAATATAATTTAAACTATATATCTATGTTAAGATATTAAATATATTCATTAAATAAAGTTGGAGTATTACATGAAAAATGATGCATTAATAATTGGCCTATCAAGATCAACAAATATAGCGAAAATGGTTGCTGAAAAAACTAATATAAAATTAGCTAAATATGAAGAGCATTCATTTGCTGATGGGGAAATTATTTTTGCAAGTGAAGACATGGTTAGAGGTAACAACGTTTATTTAATTCAATCAACTTGCAAACCTGTCAATGATTCTATTATGGAATTATTTATTGCAATTGATTCACTTAAGAGAGCTTCTGCAAAATCAATTTCTGTCATCATGCCATATTATGGTTATGCAAGACAAGATAGAAAGTCTAAAGGTAGAGAACCAATTACAAGTAGATTAGTTGCTGATTTACTAGTTACTGCTGGAGCTAATAGAGTATTAACACTGGATATTCATAGTCAACAACAACAAGGTTTCTTTTCCATTCCATTTGACTCTTTAACTGCCACATGAGCGATCTTGGAAGATTTATTTACTGAAGTTAAAGTTCCTAAAAATGAAACTATTGTAGTTTCACCAGATTATGGTGGAGTTAAAAGAGCTAGAAATATAGCTGATAGACTAGAAATTCCTTTGGCAATTGTTGATAAAAGAAGACCAAGACCAAATGAAGTTGAAATTGAAAATATATTAGGTGATGTTAAAGATAAACATTGTATTGTTCCAGATGATATGATTGATACTGGTGGAACTATGATATCAGTTGCAAAATTATTAAAAAGAGAAGGTGCTAAATCAGTTCATATAATGGCAACTCATGGATTATTCAATGGTAATTCTATTGAAAATTTTAATAATGCTTTAAAAAATAAAGAAATTGATAACCTATTCATATCTAATTCAATTGAAACAGTTGATAAACCAGAAGGTACTAGAGTTGTTGACATCTCTGATATTATCGCAAGTGCAATTCAAGTATTTGAGACAGGAACTGGTTCTATTAGTCAAATATATTCAAAATACAAACACGCGGGTTTTGCTAAAAAATAATGAAAGTAGATATTAAAGAAGTTGTTATTGTTGAAGGTAAAACTGACACTTGTAGATTACAATCAATCTTTAATGTAAAAACGATTGAAACAAATGGTTTTTCTTTAAGTAAAAAAACTCTAAATCTCATCAAACAAGTGAATGATGATGTAGGAGTTGTTCTGTTCTTGGATCCTGACGGACCTGGAGAAAGAATTCGTCAAAGAATAATTGATGAAATTGGTTCATGTAAGAACGCTTACATTAAAAAAACGGATATTCTTAATAAGAAGAAAATTGGTATTGCTGAAGCTGAACAACAAGCACTTGAAAATGCTTTTAAAGATTTAGTTACTTTTACTAAAGGTGAAGAATCAATTTCTTGAGATGATTATCAATCTTTACAACTCAACTCAAAGTTAAAAAGAAAATTCATCACAAATTATTATAAAATTAATGAATGTAATCACAAAAGATTATTTAAACATTTAAATTTATTAAATGTTACTTTCGATGAACTGAAGGATGTGTATGCCAACTTTAAAGATAATAGCTAGCCCCATTGGTAATTTAAATGATATTACAAATAATTTTATTAATACAATTAATATGTTGGATATTTTATTTTGTGAAGACACTAGAGTAACTGCTAATCTTCTTAATTTACTTAAATTTGAAAATAAACCAAAACTTATTAGCTGTCATAATTTTAATGAAAAAGAAAATCTTGATGATATCTTGGTAAATATAAAAAACAATAAATGTGGTCTTATTTCTGATGCTGGATATCCGTGTTTGAGTGATCCTGGATATTTATTGGTTAATGAATGTCATAAAAATGATATTAGAATAGAAGTAATTGATGGACCAAGCGCTATTACTCATGCGATTGTTCAATCTGGGTTTTGTTCTAATGGGTATATATTCTTAGGGTTCTTACCAAGAAATAAAAAAGAAATGATCAATATAATTGAATTGATGAAAAAAAATAAATTGCCACTAGTAATTTTTGAATCAGTTCACAGAGTTCAAGAAACTATCAAAATTTTTAAAGCATCATTTCCTAACTTTGATATTTATGTTGGTCGGGAATTAACAAAAAAATTTGAAACATATTTTGTTGGCAAAGTAAGTGACATTCCAGAACAAATTCTAAAGGGTGAATTTACATTGGTTATTTCTCCAGAAATTGTTTCAGATGAAGATATAGAGATTGAATCTCTTAGACTTGATATTGAATCTTTAATTGCGAACAATATGAAGATAAAAGATGCTTCAAAATATTTAGGATTAAAACATAATATTAAACCAACTGATATTTATAACTATTTTATAAAAAATAAATAATAAATATTAATTTCTTAATATTTAACTATTTCATGACATTTCTCAAAAATTAAATTCATATTTAGAGCAATTATTAAAGATGTCAATTAAACGATCTATTTGCTCTTCTGAATATTCTTTTGTCATTTCATTAATAATTGTAATAATTTCAACATTTCCATTAGCATATTCATCACTAGCATAACCCATAATTCATTGACCATACAACTTATGATCAATTGAATTTGGATTATTTTTAATTATTTGTTTTGCTATTAACTCATAACTATAAGCACAAGCTAATATAGCAACTAAGATATCAACTTCATTGCCATCATATGCGACTCTAAGCATATAAGAAGTATATGCCGAATTTTCTATCGATGGTTTAGTTTCTTTAACTTCTAATTCATTAAAGTCGAACTGTTTCATATAACCTTTGTGAATATCCATTTCACTATTTAATATAAGATTGATATATTTAGAGAACAATTTTGATGTCTCAAGTTTTTTAGATTTCACAATACCAAGAGCAAAAACCTTGATGTAGTCTTGTAAATATAAAAAATCTTGAAGAATATAAAATCTAAATTTTTTGTAATCTAAAGTACCATTTTCAATCCCTTTTACAAAAGGGTGAGAATTATATTTTTCTCATATTTCTTTTGAAGATTTCATTAACTTATTCACTGTAT
This sequence comes from Mycoplasma sp., assembly GCA_051651665.1. Classification (GTDB taxonomy): domain Bacteria; phylum Bacillota_I; class Bacilli_A; order Mycoplasmatales; family Mycoplasmoidaceae; genus Mycoplasma_L. Next base: position 466 of record JBOFSS010000089.1, on the reverse strand, counting down.
TCATTTTGCTACTCCTTGTTTATATAATGCAAAAAATTAATCAATAAAATTAGGATAAACTAATTTAACTAAATTAATAATATTTTTTCTACAACCTTTTTTATCAATATATTTATGAACTTTAGAATTGATGAAGGCAATTCGATTAAAATGTCAAAATCTAAAGTTTAATAAATTTTTTCTTTTGAATTCTCTTTTTTCTCTATCAGTCATATTGATATAATCGATATTTTTTTCTATGTATTGAACATGTTTATATTTTTCATCATATTTTTTAATGATGAAATCCATCCGATTACCAGCATACCCTCATTCATCATCTATTTTGTAAACTATTATAAATCTGGCCAATACAACTTCACGATACTTTTTATTTTTAATAGCATCTAGAGTATTTGTCATATTAAGAAAACATTCTGCTCACTGTTCATCATTATAAACAACACGTGATAATGACCCTGTTCTA
>JBOFSS010000088.1:0-5780 GCA_051651665.1 Mycoplasma sp. | reverse complement strand
ACTTATTAAATATAAATGAATTGACTAGACAAAACGGTGAGACATACTATAAGTCAAACCTTGTCTCTTCTTTAAAATGAGACTTAACTGGAGAAATCCATAAAGTTACTGCTGTGTGTAATAGTTTCTTTTGTTCTTTAGAAGTAACAAAGGATAAAATTTTTTCTAATAGTTGTCAATGTATAATAGGTAAAAATGGTGTTGTATGCAAGCATATAGTTTCATTAATATATGCATATATTGATCAAATCAAACTTCAACATACTGAAAAGAAAGAATTTTTAAGTCAATACACTAATGATTCTGATGTACTTAAAGTAATATCAGAATTAGCAAATGTTGAAAAAGATAAATTATTTAAATTGAAGATATCCAATTTGTTTTTCGACATAGAAACTATTGATCAATCAGTCGTTAACAAATTACTTGAAAAGTATGAAGATGTGATGAAAGTTCTTGATTCTTTATACAGAGATGTAAATCTACCAATTGAAACACAATGTGAATTTGACCGTTATAAAGATCTTTATAATTGAATTTACACTTTCAATAAAATTATCCAATTAAAAAGTGAGGTTGAATTATTTTCCATTACTACTATTGATGAAATTCTTGAAAATAATAATAATTTAATGATTGTTGAAATTAATAATGAAAAATTTAATTTGGACATAGTCAATAATGCAAATAAACTTGTTGATGTTTATGCAACTAAAACGTCATTAGGTTACATTATTTCAAGTAACATCAGGAATGGTATTTATTTTTCTTTAAACGATGATATTTATTATTTCTTAATTTTTATTGATCATTTAGAATGATTTAAAACACATTGAAATAATATCGATAATCCTAATCAAATTTTTAGAATAAATTCAAATACAAAGAGTGAGGCTAATTTCAACTCAAAATTAAGCGATATAAGATCAAATGGTTTATTCGTTGCGAATATTCATGGGCAAGGAATAAAATTAGATGTCAAAGCAAAAATAATGTTTGGTTATGACTTTTCTCTGCAGAAATGTTATTTGAAAATAGATGCTGATAATGATAAAGATATTATGAAAAAATATTTTTCTAAATATGTTGATATTTATGACAATGAAAATAAACAATTTTTAATTTCCACACATACAGATATTGCCAATGTTCTACAAAGGTTAAGCCTTATAAAAAATGATAAAAATTTTGACATCATTATTTCAAGTTCATTCAAAAATAAAAAAAGAACCAGAATAAGTTATCGTTTTGAAAAACATTCCAATTGATTGAACCTTTCCATTAGTGGAGAATTTGATCCAAGTACATTACAACAAATATTTAATGCTTATAATGCAGGGCAAAAATATTTTAGTGTAAATGAGCAAGTTTATGACCTAGAAGAATCTGGATTAGATGAATTGAAAAATATTCTTAAAAATATTAATTATAAAGATAATGACTTATCAATCAACATGAACTTGAATCAAAAAGATATGTTCTATTTAAATTCAAAAATGAAGAATACAGAGTTACAAAATTATGTTAATGATTTTACTGAAACCATCATCAAACATAAATATATAGATGAAAAATTTATTCCAGGAATAAAACCTTTTCAAGTTTATGGGGTTAACTGATTAATAAGTATTTTAGAAATCTCTAATGGTTGTATTTTAGCAGATGAAATGGGTTTAGGTAAAACATTACAAACAATTGCATTATTAAAATATCAATACATCAATCAAAAAAATACCTTACCCACATTAGTTATATTGCCGTTAAGTTTAGTTGATAATTGAATAGAAGAATTCAAAAAATTCTTCCCGGAGCAAAAAGTTGTTAAAATTTCAGGAAAATCAAATGAAAGAAAAGAAATCATAGATGCAATTGAAGATAATACTGTTTATATAACTACATATAATTTAATTAAAAATGATATTGACTTAATTAGAGATACTGAATTTTTAAATGTTATCCTTGATGAAGGTCAATACATAAAGAACTTTACATCCCTTTGAACCAAACATATTAAAAACATAAATTCAAAAAATAAATTAATACTTAGTGGTACTCCAGTTGAAAACAACTTGCTAGAGCTCTGATCTATTTTCGATTTCATATTGCCTGGATATCTTGGTGAATTAAAACAATTCAGAAATTTATATACAGGTAAAAAAGTTGATGATACAAGTTTATTTGAATTAAGTTTAAAAATAAAACCATTTATTCTTCAAAGAAAAAAGATTGATCATTTAGATTTACCTTCTAAAAATCACACAAACTTAATTATTAAAATGACCGATAACGAAAGAAACATTTACAATAACTTATTATTAAATGTTCAAGAAAAATTGGTAATTTCAGTAAATGATAAAGGTGAAATTGTTAAAAATCAAATTGAGATTTTATCTTTAATTACAAAACTTAGACAATTTTGTTGTAGCCCTGATTTGATTGGGATTTCAAATCATGATGATACAAAGATGAAAAACCTCCTTCAGCTAATTACAGGAATTTTAGAAAAAGATGAAAATGCTAAAATTGTTGTATTCTCAAACTTTGCATCAGTATTACATATAATTAAAGAGACATTAATGATTAATGGGTTCGAATCATTAATTATGACTGGTGAAAACACAGCAATTCAAAGATCTAAAACAATAGAACAATTTAAAACTGACTTATCTTCAAGAATTCTTTTATTAAGTTTAAAATCAGGTGGAGTAGGATTAAATTTAACTGTTGCAAATAATGTTATTCATTATAATCCTTGATGAAATGAGAGCGCTGAATTACAAGCAACTGATAGACTCCATAGAATTGGCCAAGAAAATCAAGTTAATGTTTATCGACTATTATATGAAAACAGTATTGAATCAGATATCCAAAACTTAAAAGAAATGAAAACAGATATTATAAACAAGACAATCAATCATTCTAACTATAATGAATTATTGAAGATATTAAAAGATAAAAAAACTGATAATGAAAATAATTAGGATTAAATTAATTCTAAATTTATAAGTAAATAATAAGAAAGGAAATAATATATAATTTAATCATATGAACAAGATGTTAAATAAAAACTTATGACTTCAGTATAAAGAAGTTAAAAATCAAATAAAAATCCAAGGATGAGTAAAGTCAAATAGAGATAATGGGCACTTTGGCTTTTTAAGCTTCACAGATGGAACTGACTTTAGACCAATTCAAATTGTTTACAAAAATACAGATATAAATAATTATGATGAAATCAAGTCAATCACAACTGGATCATCACTAGAAATTTCAGGAACTATCATTTTAACCCCAGAAGCAAAACAACCTTTTGAAATTCTAGCGAGTGAAATAAAAATTTTAGCAAAAGCTGATTCTGATTTTCCTTTACAAAAAAAGAGACATACAAATGAATACTTAAGAGAAATAGCTCACCTTAGACCAAGAACTAATTTATTTAGTGCAGTGATGAGAATAAGAAGTGAATTATTTATGATTCTTAACAACTATTTTAGTGACAATAATTTTGTTTGAGTAGCTAGCCCAGAAATCACAAAGACAGACGCTGAAGGAAATGGTGAGGCATTCAAAGTTGAAATGATTGATAAAAAACATTTCTTTGGAACAGATGTTTCATTATCTGGAACTGGTCAATTGCATGCCGAAGCATATGCAATGGCATTTAATTCTGTTTATACTTTTGAACCTCAATTTAGAGCTGAAAAATCACATACAAATAGACATGCTGCTGAATTTTGAATGTTAGAACCAGAAGTTGCTTTTTATGATGTTAATGATGTTATGAACTTGATGGAAGATATGCTTAAAAAAACTATTTCAAAATATTTAGAAAAATGTTCTGTTGAAATCGAATTCTTAAATCAATTTGTTGAATCAACATTAATTGAAAGATTGAATTCATTAATTAGTAACGACTTTGTTAAAATATCATATACAGAAGTTATTGGAATCCTTGAAAAACTTGTACAAAGTGGCCATAAATTTGAAAACAATAAAATTCATTGAGGAATGGATTTAGAAAGTGAACATGAACGTTATATTTGTGAATCTCATTTCAATGGTCCAGTTTTTGTCTATAATTATCCAAAAGAATTAAAAGCTTTTTACATGAAGTTAAATGATGACGGGAAAACCGTTGCTGGAGTAGATCTTTTAGTTCCTGGTGTTGGTGAACTTTGTGGTGGTAGTGAAAGAGAAAGTGATTATGAAAATCTTATTTCTCGTGCAGATGCCATTAACATGCCATTAGATGGAATTCAATGATATTTAGACTTAAGAAAATATGGATATTATAAATCAGCTGGTTTTGGATTAGGATTTGAAAGGTTGATTATGTATGTTACAGGAATTAACAATATTAGAGACACTATCCCGTTCCCGAGGTCACATGGAAATATCAAATTTTAAAAAACAAATCCCAAATATACTTACAGTTTTTAGAATTGTTTTAATAATACCAATTATTGTATTAGCAGCTATTAATAGTTTGGGTTTAGCTTATTCTATTAATTTTAGTAATTTTAAAATAGATGTATCTTGAAATTATGTTTCTATTCTAATTTTATTCATTGTTGCATCTATAACTGATTGATTAGATGGATTTTTGTCGAGGAGAAATAATTGGGTTTCAGATTTTGGCAAAATTTTAGATCCTATTGCTGATAAAGTATTGATAAATACAATTTTTGTAATATTAGCTATCAACTCAAATATACATTGAATTTTTATTATTGTTTTCATCTTAAGAGATACAGTTGTTGATGGCATAAGGATGTTCGCTTCATCAACTGGAGTAATTATTCCTGCTAATTTTTTCGGTAAATTAAAAACTGTTACTCAAATGCTTACTATTATTTTTTTATTAATAATTCCTGGAGTTTCAAATTTATCCCCAGATTGATGATATTGAGGTGTTCAAAATATTTTTGTTTATTGTTCAGTATTAACTTCATTATTAAGTGGAATTATTTATATAATATCATTCATTAAAATAAAGAAATAATTTATTATATGTTATAATTAATGCATATATTTTTAAATATGAAAGGAATTGAAATGGCTAAAGACGGAAAATTCAGATTATGAGTATTCTTAGTATTGTTATTTACAACAGTTACAGGTTCACTTGTTTACGCATTAACTAAAATGTTAAACTTAAGTGGATGAGTATGACACATCGTGTTCTTCTGTATCTGTCCAGTAATTGGTAATGTAATTTACGCAATGTCTAACGGAAAATAATTGAGATTAAAAAAAGTCCAGATTTGGACTTTTTTTAATGCCTTATTTACTTGTTTATAAGAAAAAACCATGCAAATGCATGGTTTATTTTTTTTGGTTGCGGGAGGTGGATTTGAACCACCGACCTTCAGATTATGAGCCTGACGAGCTAACCAAGCTGCTCTATCCCGCGATATATGGCGGAGAATGAGGGATTCGAACCCCCGCGCGGGTCGCCCCGCCTTTCGGTTTTCAAGACCGATCCCTTCAACCGGGCTTGGGTAATTCTCCACAATATAAGATATTACCATATAAATGTTATTTTTGTTAAAAATATTTTATAAATTAGCATTTTTTTATTAATAGAATTGTATTACATCTAAAACTAGTTAAATTTCATTAAAACATTTAATTATAATTGGTATTCACTTATCTATTCTTCATAATTATTTTATTAATATAAAAGTAATGAACATCAAGTATTTAATAAATTTTTATTTCCCAATATTCAGTTTAATTATTTCTACTTATGATCATATTCTATTTGATTATGGTTATAA
>JBOFSS010000087.1:0-4639 GCA_051651665.1 Mycoplasma sp. | reverse complement strand
GTTGAACAAAAGATTATATCTGATTTTGAAGCAATTGGTTATCAAATAAATTCATATATTTTAAATGCGGCAGATTATTGCACACCACAGCAAAGAAAAAGAATTATTTTTATTGGAAATAGAATTAAAAAGGAAAATTTATTTCCAAAACCAATACTTCAAAAAGAAAATTATTTAACAGTCGGGGACGCTATATCGGATTTGATGCACTTAAAGGAAGATTATTTTTTTAATCATATATTCACAAAGCATAATGATGAAATGAAAATAAAATTATCAAATGTTGAAGAAGGTAAAAGCTTATATAAAAATTACTCTGATGCATGAAAAAAATGTGAATGGAACAAACCTTCTTGCACCATAAAAGAAAACCATGGCGGTGTAAATATACACCCAAAGCTTCCTAGAGTATTAACTCCAAGAGAACTTGCTAGGTTGCAATCTTTTCCTGACGATTTCATTTTCCTTGGATCAAAAAAATGACAATTAGTACAAATCGGAAATGCAGTGCCTTGTAATTTAGCAAAAGCAATAGGGATCTCTGTTGAAAAAATGTTAAAGTAATTATTTTTTAAAATTTTTAGACATTTGTCTATTAAATTCCTTAGGGTCATGTCAATAACAACCCTCACAATAATCACTATGTATGTCACCTTTAAAGAAATTGTGTGAATAACCTAATTTTTTAGCTTCATACCTTCTGTGTTGGGCTATACACTTTTTGCAGTGTTCTCTTTTTGAAACATTCACAGTTTTATTCATTGGTTGGAAATCATCTAATAATTGCTTATTTACATCATTTAAGCGTAAGTCAGACTTCCTCCCGTCTTTATGATCACATTCAACATCACTGACATCTATTACACAACATCTCATAGAAGTAATTTCTTTGTGAATTTTTTTGTTAATTTCTTGTTTGATTGTTAAATTTTTATTTTTCCCTAATACTTGTACAGAAAAAATACTGTTTCCTTTTCTTTCTCTTTTTATTTCATATTTTTTGCCAAGATAACTATGGTTGGTTCTCGCCCAAGTAGAACCATTTGATGTCTTAAAGTTTTTGTGAATTTTTTCCAAATCGCTAACTTTAATAATTTCACTAACATTATCCTTAATATATAATTTTTCAAAAATGTAACCAAGAATTTGGCTTTTTAAATCCTCATCCCTATATTCTTTCAAGGTCAAAATAAGCTCTTCATATGTTTTTGCTTTTTTAATTTTTTGCTCAATTTTTTTAATAGTAATACTCCTGATAATAAAATTTCATATATTAAATAGTTATCTTAAATTTTAATATAAAACTTAAGATTTAAATAAAGTTTATTAAATTTAACCGATTAATTAATTATGTACCCTAATAAAAAGGGGATATTTAAATAAATCTTTAATAAATATTTTTTATTTTCTTTTTGCCTCCGTTCTAAAGTCAGATAAAACTCTACTATAGTTGGTTTTAATAAAATGTAAGATCAATATAATGATCATATGATCTACAAGAAGTTAATATTCAATGACTCAAACAATATTTTTAATGAATTTGAAAAAATTCATAAAAATGAAGGTATTATTGAATTGAATTGTTATGTTGGGTATTCGAACTTCTTTACTATTATGAAAGTTTTGAAGATTTTTGAAAAATCATCTGAACAAATTAAAGTCAACATATACTACTCGGTAAATGTATCTCAAGAATATAGATTAAATTCTAATTTTTTATACAGATCAGAGTTAAAAAATAGCATCATTCCATATGTTTGTTTAGATATACTTCAAAGTTATATAAGTTATTTAAAAAATATAAAATTGCCAAATAATGTTTCAATGAGTTATTTTAGACTTGAATCTCAAATGATAATGCAATCAGAATTAAGTAAAATATATCATGGAAAAGTGTTTGAAATTAAAACTAACCAAAATAATTATGTAATTATTGGTTCATCAAATTTGACGCATAACGGCATTTCTCCCATACAACCCAAAAATAGTGATCATTATAATTATTTGAATGAAATATCAGGTGTTTTCCAAAATAATGAAATATCAGGTGAATTTGAAAGTTGAAAAAAACACTTATTGGAAGAAAGTTTTAAACCTAATTCTGTAAGTGATTTGATGGAATTTAAAACTTCAAATATTTATGACTTGCTTTATACAATTTATGAAGACTTAAATGATTTAGAGGATATTTCAAACACGACAGCTATTGATACTTTCAAAAAAAATAGTTTTGTTTTTAATGAAGTTTTAAAAGATAACCAGAAGAAAACTGTTGAAAAATTACTGAAATCAATGATTTACTTCGGTGGTGGAATATTGAACTATGATGTTGGCCTTGGAAAAACATTGGTAGCTATTGCAATTTTTGATTTTTTTAGAAATTATATGAATAGAAAAGACATTACAATCCTTGTGCCTTCAAGACTTAGCGATGATTGAATTTCATATTCAAAATTGCATTATAGCTTAAAAAATTTACAAAATCATGTTAAAAAGTTTTCTGAAATAGAAAATGTTTCAACGTCAGATATATTGATAATAGATGAAGCGCATAATTTTAGAAATTATGACACATCAAAGAGAAGGAAGTTAATAGAAAATTACTTCTGTGATGATATAGATTGAAGTTCATATAAATATAAAGAAATAGAAGATAAAAATTTATATGAAAGAATTCCACAAAATTCAAAATATGGCAAGATGACACTCCTCATTACTGCTACACCTATAAGCAACAGTGAAAAGGATCTAATAAATATTATTGAATTATTTGGAGTCAACATAAATAAACAAAAGAATATTTTAGAAAAAATTGAATCACTGACAAAAAAACAATGATGTATTTTGAAATGAATAAACCCGGCCAATAAAATAAATAATGTTGATGAAAAAGAAGTTAGAGAATATATAAATTTTTTCTTTAATAGAAATAATAAAAAGGAGCTTCGTTATTCACCGTTGAAGAAACCAAGTGAATATTACTTTCCGATAATAAAAAACATAGGTGACGAGCATGTCAATCCATGTGTATTAAGTGAAAGAGAAGTTGATTTTATAAAATGATTAAATTCAGAAGATAATAAGTTAGACTTAGATACTACAAAAAAATGGACTGAAGATTTCAGAAAATTCATTGAAAAAGTTTATGAAAATGATTTGTTTAGTTCTAAAGGAAAAAGTTTATTGAAGATTAATCTCTATTGTGCTCTTGATTCTTCTTTTGATGCATTGATTAGCACGATAGATATTACTATAAAAAGAATTGAAAATTGTTTAAAGCATTTTAATAAAATTGGTATAGATAAATATTCTCAGTTATGAAAAAAATATTCTTCAACAGAAAGTTATATTGATGAAGATTTACTTGAAGATGATGAACTTATATTTGAAGATAGTGAGCATAGTTTTTGTGATGAAAATGATCGAATGAACTACTATTGTTTACCAAAATTTTTAATTGATCACAAAAGTTCTTCAATGCAAAAGAAATGAAATGAATTGATTTTAAACGAATGAGTTAATTTAAAGAAAGAGTTCAATAAAATTAATAGTGATTCAGTTGCAGCAAAATTTCATTTCTTGAAATTTTTATTTGATGAAAAAAATAAAAAAATTGATAAATTAAATGAAAGAAAAACAATTATTTTTGCTCAAAGAAAAGCTACCGTTAAAAATCTTGCTAAATGAATATCTGATAATTCAAATGATTTTCACTTGAATAATGGGGAAGGTATTATAGCAGCATCATCAGAAGGATTCGATATATACTACAAAGAGAATGATGAAATCATAGGTAACTTCAATATTAATGAATGACATTATAAAAATAATGAATCTTATTCAAATATAGTTAAAAAAATGTTTGCTGAAATTTCTAATAAAGAAATCGATATTAAAGATATTGAAAATAACAATTTATATAAAGAATATAAAATCAAAAGAAATATAAATTTTAAATTTCTAATAACTACAAATATTTATGCTGAAGGACATAATTTACAAGATGCAACAATTTTAATAAATTATGATGCTCATTATAATCCAACAGTGACATTACAAAGGATCGGAAGAGTGGATAGGTATAGAGACTATGAAACAAAATTCACTGATAGTATTTATAATCATGTTTTTATTTTTAATTTGTATACAAATTCAGAAATAATGAAAGTAATAACAACATATGAAAAGCAAAAATCTAAAACACTAATTGCAGATGTATTGGGTAGTGATTCCCATAAATTTTACATACCTCAAGAAGGTGTAGCGAATTATGAAAATAAAATGGAAATGATTGCAAAAGAAACTGAAAAATTAGAGGCCGATGAATTAAATGATGTTATGCAACTTCATAACATTAGTGAAGAATCGAGGCAAGAAATAAAAAGTGACAACTTCATAAAATATAGAATTGTAAATTCAAAAGAAAATGGTGTACTTATAAAATTTACAACACTAAAAGGAAAGAAACACATTGTTTTTATGAAGGGCGATTGCTCTGTATCTAGTTGACCAAAGATGGATGTTTTTGAGTTTTGAAATGATAAAGATATGCAGGATATAGATTTGCTCAATATAAGTGAAAATAACATTGAAAAAATTGAAAAATATAATGAATGATTAAAAGAAAATTCGAAAATTA
>JBOFSS010000086.1:0-4436 GCA_051651665.1 Mycoplasma sp. | reverse complement strand
AATGAACTACAATGAAAATAAATTAGGTTGTAGTGAAAAAGTAAAAGAAAGTATTGAGTTACTATCTCCTCATATATATCCTGAATATGAAGATTTTGAATTGAATGAAATAATGTATAAAGTTTCTGAAATTAATTCTAAGAATATATATTTTTCAAATGGTAGTGATTCAATATTAGACTCTATCCCAAAAATATTTGGGCCATTAAAGGTTAACTCAAATATTATTATTCCTTCATTAACATATAATAGAATTGAAACTACTTGTAGCATTTGTGATTTTGAAATTAGAAGAGTTGATTTAAATGATGGATTAATTGATTTACCAAAGATGTTGGCAACGATAGATGCTAATACATCAATAATTTATATCGTTAACCCGAATATGCCGACTGGAAAACTTAACTCTCATAATGATATTATCCAATTCCTTGAAAAAGTTCCTAGTGATGTAACGGTTGTAATTGATGAAGCATACATAGAATATGCTTTAGGTGTTGAACAAGCTTATAAAAATGATTTAGAAATAATAACAAAGTTTAATAATGTTATTATCACTAGAACGTTTTCTAAATTTTATGGTCTTGCCTCATTTAGAATCGGATATTGTTTTTCTTCTGAAGAAAACATCCAGATATTTAAAAAACTTTCTCAATACTTACCAGTTTCAAAATATAGTTATCAAGCTGCAATTGCAGCTTTAAAAGATCAATCATATTATGACACCGTTCTAAAATCTTCAAATGAAGAAAAACAAATTCTTTATAGTGAGTTTGATAAATTGAATTTAAAATACTATGAGTCTTCAGGTAACTTTATTTACATTAATGCTAAATTAAGTGGATTTGTAAATAAAGATTTAGAAGACTCCTTATTATCTAACTACGGAATACTAATTAGATGTGTTAAAGCTGACGGAATTAGAATCACCATAGGTACAAATGAAGAAAATAAATTATTAATATCAGGTATGAAAGAGTTCTTTAATGTTAAAAATTAAAAATGCAATCATCTTAGCGGCAGGTAGAGGCAGTAGAATGGAAAGTCTTTGTGACTCTACTCCAAAACCATTATTAAAAATAAATGGTAAACCAATAATTGAAAATATTATTGAAACATTAAACAGATCTGGAATAAATGACATCACTATTGTTTCAGGTTATTTGCATGATCAATTAACATACCTTAAAGATAAATACCAATTACAAATAATAGTTAATACTAATTGAGAAAATACAAACAATACCACATCGTTAATATCTTGTATAGATAAATTATCAGATACATTAATAATTAATGGGGATGTAATTATTACAGATGAAAAAATTCCTACTGAATATAGTTCATCATGTACATTTGCAGAACTTAACTCTAATATTGACGAATGGGCAATAGAACTTGATAATAATGAAAATGTAATATCATTTAATCAACAACCAACTAACTATGACGGTTATTATCAAAGAGAAATTACAATACTAAATAATGATATGTCAAATAAAATTAGAAGTGAAATTCTAAATTTTGATAAGAATGAATATTATGAATTTTTAGTATTACTTTGTTCTAAAAAATATAATATACCTTTTGGTATTCACAAAATAAAACGTGGTAGTTTTTTTGATATTGATAAAAAAGATGATTTCATAAAATACTGCTCTTTATTCGAAAAGTAATATTCTAAAAATATATACATCTAGTATAATCTTATGTATGAACAAAGATGTTAATAAATCACAACAAATGTCATTAGATGAAATAAAAGCTGAATTACTAATTTTACTTAAAAAGGTTACTACTTTTTGCCATGAACACAATCTAAAATACTCTCTTGCATATGGAACTTTATTAGGAGCTATTAGACATAAAGGTTTCATTCCTTGAGATGATGATATTGATATCATGATGCCAAGAGATGACTACGAATATTTATTAAAAAATTATAAAGATAATGATTCATACATCCTGACTCAAAAAGTAAATAAATTTAGTCATGAAAGTATTCCTAAGTTAATATCTAAGAATACTTATGGATATGATGGACAATCATCTTGTAAAAAAATTGATGGCTATGGTGTCTTTCTAGATATATTTCCATTAGATGAAATTTCTACTAACAAAAAAGCAGTAGAAAGAAAAATGAAAAAATTTAATCAAATAAATTTATTTATGAGATTTTCAAGTCTTGATATTCGTAATCTTAAAACATTCTTTATTTTCTTTTTTGGAGTTGGGATACTTGAGTTCAAATTTATTAATTATTTAAAAATGCCATTTGTTTATCCCTACAGATTAATAAAGACTTTAATTTGCAGATATTCTACAGGTTTAGAATCTTTATATGACAAACTTAATTCAAGACCATTTGACAATGATTCTATCGATATTAATGGTAAGAAATTTTTATTTTTATTTTGAAATGATTCAAAATATGAATGAGCTTTGAATATTAAAGATTTTGAAAATTATGAAATAGTATTATTTGAAGGGATAGAATGTAGAGTAATCTCTTCATATGACATTGAACTTAAAAATAATTATAAAGACTATATGGCATTACCGCCAATAGAATGCCAACAACCTTCTCATAACTTAGTTATGTTCAAAAAAAGTTAATTCAAATTAATTCAATTCTTTTTTAAATATTACACATAAAAATTTAATTGGAATTACAAAAATAAAAGTTAAGATCGATGCTTTCTTTAACATCTTTTTATTTACTAAAGTTTTTTCAAAAATATCAGATTTAGAAATTGTTTTTTTATGCATTCGATATAGATCACCTAATCTAACATAATTTAATATTAATCATAATAAACCTTTTGCTTTATTGATGTATATCGCACATGAATTAAATGTAGTATATGGATTTTTTCTTTTGATCTTCATAATACTATTGGTTATTCCATTGTTATCATAAGTTTTATTGATTCTATTATCACTTATTACTTTAATTATTTTTAATGGTCACAAATAACAAACTCAATAACTATCATCATAAGAGTTTTCAGAATCTATATAGAATGTTTTCATTTCTTCTAAATTTAAAACTTCAGCATTATGAATCCATACTTTATCGCCATACTTTAATTTCTTATGATAGAAATCATTAAAAGTAATATTTAATTTCGGACTATCTCCAATTAACTTTGTAGTTGAACTATCGTAAATGTTGAAACAAATACATTCATTATTTTTAAGTGTTAAGTTAATGTAATCATTTCAAGAGAATTTTAAATTCATATCATCATCAATAATGGCTAATTTGTTTTTGATGTTAAAATGAATCATTGCATTATAGATAGCTCTATTTTTGCCACCATTCTTAGGTGATTTATAATACTCTAAGTTCATTTTGTTAGAATATTTGTTAATCGTTGGTAAATAATCTTTAACAGAACCATCATCAACCACACAAACCCTGATATTTTCAATGTTTTCTTGATTATAAGTATAAATATCATTTAATAGTGAATCAACTGATTCTGGCCTGTTATATGAAGGTATAAGGATAGTAAAGTTATAATTTTTCATATCAATATTATAAATTAATAATTTTAATTATTAAAGAATAAAAAAATAAGTCCTAATTGCTTAGGACTTATTTTAATAGTTTATTAAATATTTAAATTATTTAATGATGTTAGTAACTGTACCAGCACCAACAGTTCTACCACCCTCACGGATAGAGAATTTTGAACCAACTTCGATTGCAACTGGTGCAATAAGTTCTACAAAGATTGATGTGTTATCACCAGGCATAATCATTTCAACACCAGGTTTTAAGTCAATCGATCCAGTAACGTCAGTAGTTCTGAAGTAGAATTGTGGTCTATAACCTTTAAACATAGGAGTGTGTCTTCCACCCTCTTCTTTTTTAAGAGCTAAGATTTCAGCTTCGAATTTGATGTGTGGAGTAATTGATCCAGGTTTAGCTAGAACTTGTCCTCTTTCAACATCTTCTTTTTTAATTCCACGCATTAAGATACCAGCGTTATCACCAGCTTCAGCGTAGTCTAATTGTTTTCTGAACATTTCGATTCCAGTAGCAACAGTTTTTTGAGTATCTTTTAAACCAACGATTTCAACTTCATCGTTTAATTTTAATTCTCCTCTTTCAACTCTACCAGTAACAACAGTTCCACGACCAGAAATTGTGAAAACATCTTCAATCGCTAAAAGGAAAGGTTTGTCTTTTTGTCTTTCTGGAGTTGGGATATATTCATCAACTGCAGTCATTAATTCGTGAATTTTAGCTTCGTAATCAGCATTTCCTTCAAGAGCTTTAAGTGCAGACCCTCTAATAACTGGAGCGCCATCACCGTCGAAACCGTAAGAGCTTAATAATTCTCTAACTTCCATTTCAACTAAATCTTGCATTTCAGTATCAGTCATCATATCACATTTGTTTAAGAATACTACTAACTTAGGAACAC
>JBOFSS010000085.1:0-1541 GCA_051651665.1 Mycoplasma sp. | reverse complement strand
GTAATCTCTGCCTGTTTTATTTATTATTTCTTTTGTTAATAATAATTTGGTATTTGGTAAATTAGCAGTAGGTAAAGATAAATATTTAGATTTTTTCATATCAATATTATAACATACAAAAATATGAGTTAACCATACTTTATTAACACGTAAGTTAACTAACCATTCATAGTTTTTTAATATAGATGTTATAATTTATTTATGAAATTAAATCTTTTTATTTTTTGATTAGGTGACGAAAAAATCAAAAAAACAATTATCAATAATCTACAACGATTACTAAATAAATACAAAGAAATTAATCTTGTTGTTGGACCTAGTGATGAAGATCATCAATATCTATATGATAACTACAAATTTTATCGTCAATCATATGATAAAAAAACATTTGCATTTTGTTCAGATGTTTGAAGACTTTATATGTTATCAAAAAATGATAATTCATTTTATATTGATGCAACTGCAAATATCAATGTAGAAAAATTTGCTCAATTTATTGAGCTCACTAAGAAGTTTGATTTGATATTATTATATGAATCTAAAATATTCTTTGAAAATGGAATTATCTACAATAAATACAAAGAAGATAAAATTATTAACAAATGTTTATCTATATATAAAAAATCTAGTTTTAAAAGTATTGTAAGTGGACCTTATTTAATTACTAAATACATTTATAAACAATATGGATTTAACCTTGGATATCAAGGAAATGAAAAGCTTTTTGCTTTACATCCAAGAGAATTCATTTCGAGTAATGAAAATGCATTTTTCAATTACCAAGGATTATCTAGTTGAAATGGTAGTACACAAAATAAAGCACAAGAATGTTACATGAAAAAAATGTTAAATTTTAATGAAGGTGAAAGTCTTAGATTGCTTTCAGTTAAAAGAAGGATAAGTATATTCAGCCTCCATCATTTCTTTGATTTCATATTACCTAAAAAAATCTTGATCAAGACTTACTACAAATTTATTAAAAATAAATCTTAGTTTATACTTTTGATAAATTTTATTCACTTTTCTTCAAAAACTTCTAGTGAAAGATTTTTGACACTAAATTTAAAACACTCTTCAACTAGCTTGTTATATTCATATTCAGGTAAATTATTAGCAAACTTAATTCTTTCAGAAGCATTTTTATAATTAACTAAAAAACCTTTATTCTCTGATAATGTTTTAGAATTAGCAGAACAATTTGTCGTAATGATAGGAACACCTCTAGAAAGAGCTTCAACTAGAAAGTAAGAAAAACCTTCATATTTTGATAGTAATACCGCATATTTATATTTAATTATTTCATTGTCTATATCTTCACTTTTTATTGGTCCTTTAAAATTGCAATAATCATTATTAACCATTAATTCTTTTTGTCCAGATCCATAGAAATCAATATTCAATTTTGACTTAGTGAATATATCTTTAATCTTTAAAATAGCTTTTTGTTTTTTATTAATTCTTCCGATATAGATAAAATCTTCTCTATTTAAATTATCTCTTTTTCATTTAGCTAAATTATTTTGTATTTCTTCTTTCGATAG
>JBOFSS010000084.1:0-1655 GCA_051651665.1 Mycoplasma sp. | reverse complement strand
AACTAATTGATTAATTGCATGATATATTTTTGAACCATATACTCATATCAAAGAGGTTCTAACGAACATGTGAATGACATCATTAGAAGATGATATAAAAAGGGTGCTAATTTCTCAGAAGTCACTGATCAAGAAATTGAACAAATACAAAATGCAATTAATAACATACCAAGAAAATATTTAATTGACTAAGTAGCTCAGAATATAAAATATCACTTTAATTTTTAAAAAGATACACAAGCCTTTTGAGTTTAGATTTTTTTCTATCAATCGATCTAGAGTGTCACACTTTAGTTAAGTGTTGCACTTTAAATTTCGCTTTAGATACATATTATCATATAATATGCATTACATATATATGTATGTATCTTTACATTTTATTGTTATATAATAAACTTATTGATTGAGAAACACTAGGATATAAAAATGAGCAAAAAAAATAGAAAAACTAATCGAAAAAAAGCTATATGACTATCAATTTTAATGGGAATTTTAGTTATTGGAGCAGCTGGTACAGGAATCGTTTTAGCAATCAATCAACCATGAGCAAATATAAATGACGATGGCAAAGTTGATAATCTAGAATCTGAGATTAAAATCAAACCAGGATATAAAACAGATTACTCAAAAAAAGAATTAGATACAAAATTTCCAAGTAGTCAAAAAGTTGATTCAATCAAAGGGAATTTAGAAGAATTTATTGAATTAATAAATTTTCCAAGTGATACTACTTATTCACAAGTGACACTAACAGCGGATTATGTTGAAAAAATCACTACAATTAAATTTAAAGTTGATAAATACCAAGATAAGGATGGAATAGTTTTAACTCCGGAAGGTGGGAGAGAATTTTCATTTAACATTCTATTTGACAACAATGCAGGAACTAAAATAATTGTTAATAGCAATGCATTTGATATATCGTTACGAAAATTTAAAAGTAATTTGGAATTTGTAGATGCTGATACAAGCATTGAAAAATCATTATTGGATCAGTATTTTACAATTTCAAAACCATCCTAAGAAGCTGAATATTTTATTAAAGAAGCACAATATGAAATAGTTGAAAATCAAGCAACTAATGTAAATATTAAAATAAGTGCATCTAAATATTTAAATAGAGACGGTTATGATCTTAGTGGTTATGAAGAATCTTTTAAAATTACTTTAAATATCGAAAAATTTACATTTGAAGAAAAAGAAGATAGCGAAGCCACAATTTTAGGGTTAACTCAAGAATGAGTTGATTATACAGATCTTAATGAACCAGAAGTTTGACAACAAGGTTTATTAATCCCGGACATGATTGAAAATGAGTTAAAAGTTACTACAATCGCAGATCGAGCATTTAATAATTTAAATAAAATATCTGGAAATTTAAGTATTTCAAATAATGTTAAATCGATTGGTGCTGAAGCATTTGCAAATACAAAATTTAGTGGTAATTTATCGATTTCTAAAGAAGTTACATCAATTGGTGCAAAAGCTTTTGCTTCATGTGGTTTATCAACAATCGCTGTAGAAGAAGGTTTATATGATTCTAGAGCAGTGTGAGGTGAAGATTACTGAAATAAAAATGATGGTTTAAATTCAAATGTAATAAAGTCTACAGATATTAAAGAAATCGAAAAATTCGAAATGGAAACTATTGATGC
>JBOFSS010000083.1:0-1646 GCA_051651665.1 Mycoplasma sp. | reverse complement strand
TCTGCCTTACCGCTTGGCTACAGGCCATTAAATGGTGGACAGGGACGGATTCGAACCATCGAAACTTTCGTGGCTGAGTTACAGTCAGCTGCGTTTGGCCACTTCGCTACCTGTCCATAATGCATGAATACATGCTTTTAAATTATATAATATTTTTTAAAAAAAAGAAAATTTTTGATAAAAAATTATAATGCTACTGGAGAAATCTTCAAAATTGTAACTTGATAATGATTTTCAATACCTTTAATTTCGATAGTTTCGCCTTCTTTTCTACCTAATAATGCTTTAGCTAGTGGCGATTCATTAGAAATCTTGTGGTTGTCTGGATCAGATTCAATTGAACCAACAATTTGAACAACATTTTCTGTTTTATCTGATTCATCAATATATTTAACAAAATTGTAAACTGATACTTCGCCTTTTTTGTCAACGCCTTTATCAATTTCGCAATGTTCTAAGATATCTTGAATTTCGCTAATTCTTTTTTCGATTTCAGTTTGTTTATCTTTAGCTGCATCATAATCAGCATTCTCAGATAAATCACCTTGTTCTCTAGCTTCTTGAATTTGTTTGATGATTTCTGGTCTCTTAGTACCAATCAATAAATTTAATTCATTTTGTAATTCATTAAAACTTTCTTTTGTTAGCAGAATTTTATTCATGTTTTTCTCCTTTTATTTTATTCGTTAATTTCTATTAATAAAAATAATACAACTTATTATAACCTAAATGTTTGTATATTTATTTAGATAGCAAATTTAATTTAGTATTTTCAATTTCTAATTGTTGTTTAATAGCTTCTATTGCATTATTGTCTTTTGTAATTTTAGACATTTCTTCTAATTTCAGTATATTTTTCTTAATCAATAATTTACTTTCATTGTTTTTTTGTAAACTACACGAATTTGAAATTGTGATTAACTTTGGGGTTATTTGTATGATTCCATTACAAAGTAATCATAATTCACTATCATTATTAATAGTGATTTTTGCTATATCTGTTTCTACTTGCATCAATGACCTAGGTTGATTTGCACATAATCCAATAATTCCAGAAGATGTTTTAAGTGATATTGAGTCAATATTCTTATCGAAAACTAAACCATCAGGAGTAAATATTTTTAGACAAACTTTTTTATCCATTATTTTTCACTTTTCTTTTTAAAACTTTTGTAAACATCATCAATTGTTCCTTGATAAAGAAAATATGATTCAGGGATGTGATCACAATCACCTTTACAAATGGCATTAAAACCATTTATGGTGTCTTTTACTTTTACATACTTCCCTTCTTTACCACTGAATTTTTCAGCAACAAAGAATGGTTGGGATAAAAAGTTTCTTATTTTTCTTGCTCTATTTACTGTTAGTTTATCTTCTTCACTTAATTCATCAATCCCTAAAATCGCAATAATATCTTGTAATTCATTAAATTTTTGTAATATTGATTGAACTTTTCTAGCAACTTTATAGTGATCGATACCAACAATTTTTGGTTCTAATAATCTAGAAGAAGAGTTTAATGGGTCAATTGCTGGAAAAATTCCAAGTGAAGCAATTGATCTATCTAAAACAGTTTTTGCATCTAAATGCGAAAATGTTGTTGCAGGCGCTGGATCTGTTAAATCGTCAGCTGGTACATAAAC
>JBOFSS010000082.1:0-2733 GCA_051651665.1 Mycoplasma sp. | reverse complement strand
ATTTAGTGGTTTATCTAAAACTCGTGAAGAGATTGAAAAAGCTGGTTGTTTAGTTCTACTTGACTTATGAATTACTTGTGAACTTGAAATAGTGAATGAAGTTCATTACTTAAATAAAAGATTAAAGTTTTATGAATCTGAAATTGAAAAGAGAAATTTTGTAGATAGAGGTGTTGAAACAGATTGATTAGGTGTTGTTAATGCATTTTTAGTTTCATACATTAAGTTATTTGAACTTAATCAAATTAGTGATGATAAATTAACTGATGAAGAACTTAATGAAACATTCTCTAAAAACAAAATGAGAAGATTAATAAAAAAATCTGATGAGATAATTCGAATTTCTAAAAATAATTCAGTTAATAACAATCACGCATACCCTAAGTTCTATGCGGTTAGAGGGAAACTTAAATCATTAGTTGGAGAATATGATAATGCAATTGCTGATATCAACAGTGCTAGAAGTTATGAGTCAAGCGATGAAACTGATTATAGTTTAAGAATAAATGGATATAAAAATGACATAACTTTTGTTAAACATTTAAAAATGTCTCGTGAAGCTGATGAATCATATTCTAAGATTGAAATCCTATCTAAAGAATTTGAAAAAAGCAAAGTTAAGCAATTAGAAATTATTGGAGCCTTTGTAACCGTTCTTGGATTAATATTAGGGTCACTATCATTCGTTGCTAAATCTGAAAGCTTTATAGATGCTGGAAAACTTATTGTAGTTCTATTCTCATGTGTTGGAATTCTTATTTCATTCTATTCAATTGTTAAACTTATTTATGTAACTAATGGTAAATTGAAAAAGAATAAGTTAAAGATAAGTTTATTAGTCGGTGGTGTTATTTCCATTCTTGGGATCATTGTTGGTTTTGCTATGTTAATTGTTTATTTACTTGGCGGGTTATAAAATTATTTAATTAAATTTAATCCAAAAGAATATATCATTTCCATGTGTATTAATTATTTTTATAAATTAGATTAATTTTTCTATAAATTGCTACTTTTAGTTTTTAAAGGTAGTCAATATACTTATCATATTTTCATTAATTTCATTTGTTATGAAAATTAAAGCTTCAGTTATTTTTTATTTATATTATTTCGTTAGTTAAGGAACAAAATGAAAATAGTTAACAAATAATTTTAAGAAAATATTAGATAAAGTTTTTTGTATGTTATTTATTTGATATTTTTCTTATAAGAATAAACTCTTTCTATTCTGGAAACAATTGATTGTATATCAGGTAAAGTGTTTTGTAGTTTATGAATTTGGATATTTCTTGTATAAAAATTATAGCCTTCATCACTTGGATTATTTGTTACGACAATAATAGTTTTGTTTTTTGCTAAACAATACCCCAATTCTATGTAAACAGTGTTATTGTTTGTAGATATATCAACTACTACAATATTTGATTTATCTATGATTTCAAAAATTTCTGCAACAAAATTATTTCCTAAAGTTAATTCATCCACTCTACATACAGATAAGCCCTTTGATATTAATTCATTTTTTATTAATTCATATTTCAATTTTTCTGATAATTTGAAATCCATCAAAAAAAGAACATCATACTTAAAATTATCAAATAATTCAGTTTTTCCTTCTTTTCCGATCTTCTTAATGTCTACAATCTTAAACATACCTTTAAAATCATCGTGAAAGTGTTCTTCCAGTTCTGAGTTATAAACCATTTGTTTGCCGTATTCCTCTAATAAAATATTTCAGACATTTAAAATACTCTCATAAGTTTTTTTGAACTCATATGGAGATTGACTTTTTTGGTAAACATATTTCTCCAATGAATCTATCATCAACTCTTCCAATAAACCACCCTTCTCCACCATATCAATTCAAAAATCAATTAATTGAATTTTATCTTCAGTCTTAATGAGATTGATTTTAATTTTTGGTGTGTAGTAATTAAAAAAATCATTAAATTTTTTGTTTATTTGTTCAATATCTAAAAAATCAAAACCTAAATCTTCAACGCCAATTATTTGTTGTGCTATTCTGTCAGCAAAATCCTTTTTAAACATATAATCCCCTTTAATTTAATTATTTATGATATTTAATATTATAAATTTTATAAATTAAAACAAGCTTTTAATTATGCATTTATAAAAAAAATTTGAATATATTTCAAATTGAATAAAAAATTAATATAATGATTTTAAACAAAGAGGGTATTATGAAGTATTTTGAAAATAGATTTAAAGATAAAGTTATGTTAATAACTGGAGCTAGCGATGGGATTGGTAAAGCTGTGGCTTTAAGAGCATCAAAAGAAGGTGCTAAACTCATTCTAAACGATATTAAAGAAGAATTAGGGATAAAGTTAACTAAAGAAATTAATGAAGCTGGAGGAGAAGCCATTTATATCAATGCTGATTTATCAATTGAATCAAAAGTAAAAGATTTGGTTGATGCTGGAATTAAAAAGTTCGGAAGAATAGATATTGCTATCAACAACGCGGGAGTAATGGGTAATCCAAGTCCAGTTCATTTATTAGATAAAGAACAAATGGACTTTACCATGAATAATAACTTATATTCAGTATTTTATTGTTGTAAATACGAACTTAAGCATTTTATTGATAAAAAGATTGCTGGAGTAATAGTTAATAATGCTTCAATTGCAGGGATTACAGGTTTACCAGGTAATCCAGCATATGTTGCATCAAAACATGCTGTTAATGGATTAACAAAGAACTTAGCATTAGATT
>JBOFSS010000081.1:0-1644 GCA_051651665.1 Mycoplasma sp. | reverse complement strand
ACTCAAACATGATAGATAATTTAATTTAAATCCTGTACCATCTTCAATTTGCTTTATATGTTTAAGTGTTGAATTTAAACTTTTACCTGTATTTACAAGTACTTCTCCACCATTTTCCATATAAACTTTTAAAGCACTCATATCTTCATCAGATATTTTTTTTCTTCTAGTTAATAAAGTTCCATCAAGATCTATTGAAAATAACTTATATTTAATTTTCTTATTATTGGTTAACATAATTTTAATTATATAATATTTACTTTTAAATGAAAAACTTTTAACCATAATATTATGTATAATATATATAAATATTATTGGAATTAATAAGAGGTAATATATGCAAAACTTTAAAAAAATATTTAAAACAACATCAGGGATTATATGAACAACAATAGCTGCTATTGGTTTTACATCAACAATTGCTGGTGCTGTAATGGTCCCTGTTTCTAGTAAAGGTAAAATTACAATAAAGCAAAAACATTATGTACCAGGTCAAGATGTCACATCACAATTAACATATGGTACTGGTAATTCAGATTGATATCAAATTTATGATTCGAATGGAAATGCTTTATATTCGAAAGATGAATTAAAAATACAAAGAACAAGAATGATGATTGAATGAGGAGTTTTTGAAAAGTATTCATTAGTTGTTAAACTATATGAACACAATAAAAGCACAATCATTTCTCTTGAAAAACTTTTAAAAGAAGCTAATATTACTAAAAAAGCATTAGAAGATGCTGGTGATACTTCGAGTATAAGTTATTTAAAAGTAGTTAAATTAATAGATGAAATTACTATAAGTATCTTCAATACCAAAGAAACTCAAAAAGTTTATGTTTCAATGACAACTCACTTCTTGACTAATACTTGAGGAATTGTTTTATTATCAGTTGGTCCAGTTAGTTTAGTTGCAAGTTCAGCTTTCTTATATGTTGGATACAAAAAAATTAAAAAAGAAGAAACTAAAGAGGCTGAAGTTATCAAAGCTTAATATTCAGTTTTTATATTAATCTATATTAAAAAACATCATATTTAATAATGATGTTTTTTAATATTATTTTTTATTTATAACGTTATAACAACGTTGACAAATTTCAGCATCTTTCATATTAATTGATTCTATATGATTTCAACATCTTTGACATTTATCAAAATTAGAATATCTAACTGAAATTGGGCCATCTGTACTTTCTACTTTTGCAACATTCAATCATTTTGCCATATTGATTAGATCGATATTAATTGAATTTGGGATTGTAACGATAGCTTCATTATTCTTTTTGATTAATCCTTCTTTTCTTGCATTTTCAAGGTTTAAGAATATCTCATCTTTATGTTGGAAGAATAATTCTATTTCATTGAATGAGTCTAAATTAAAATTAGTTTTAATTTCTGGGAAATTTTCAAGTGCAACTGATTCTAATTTATCTTTAAATTTTAATTGTTGATAAGCTTCTTCACAGGTATGAGGGATAATTGGAGTTAATGCTATTATTAATGATTTAACAATAATGAATAATGTTGTTTGTATACATCTTCTTGATTTATCATTTGCAGATAAACAATATAAATCATCTTTAATAATATCAAAGTATCATTGACTTAGTTGGTTTGTAAAATTCGTAACAACTTTTAATA
>JBOFSS010000080.1:0-1705 GCA_051651665.1 Mycoplasma sp. | reverse complement strand
TGTTGTTTAAAATACCGGGACAAAACCCGTTAGAATAAATAACAATATCTATTCCGTTTTTGATGATGAATTTATTTAATTTTAATTTATAATGGATTAATTCAAAAAAAGAAGAAATTTTCGAAAGAATTTTAAACTTTCTTAAAAACTTAAAAAATTTACCGGGAGAAAAATCTACGCAGTCAATTATTTTTTCTCTCACTACATCTGAAACTTTAGAATTCATAATTCCGTGTACTACATCATATTTTTTTAATAAAGCATCAAGCAAAATGTAATTATAGGTTTCAACACCACCTATGTAATTGCTTGGAACTTCCGACAATAATAATATTTTTTTCATACTTATAAGTATAGATAATTTATTTTATATCTATAAGAAATTTATATAATTTTGGAAAATTTCATTTTATATAAAAAATTAATAATCTTTTAAATGCAACTATTTGCATATTCTCAAAAGTTTCAAAATCTTTACTCTCTTTTTCAAAGTATTCTAATACATCAGATTTATCAGCTTTCTTTCAACTTGAATCTCCGTTATATTTAAAAATAGAATTTTCATTGCTATTTAAAAACTCTTTTGGATGCAATGTTCTTACACTTTTTTTCCCGTTGTAGCCTAATCTATAACTGAATTTTTTATAAATGAATTTGGATAAAACTCTGGGCCCCGGACTTCGTTTCACATCATTAGGGTTATTTTTATAAAATTTTAAAATATTTTTAAATATAATGTTTTCTTTATTTTTTGAATAAAAGAAACCACTTAAGAAATAAAATTTAGACTCATATAAAAAAATAAATTCATTCTCATAAGTTAATTCGATGATTTCTTTAAATCGTTCTTCATTAATTTTTGTCATGCTATCTATGTAGATGCAATTATCAACAGTTGATGCTTTTCAAAATCTTCAGACATCAGAACAAGCTGCATAATTTCTATTTTCAAAGGAATTTTTATATAACTCAAAATTATTGATTAAAAAATCATGATCAGTATTTGATGGACCAATTTCAAAATCTAAATTTTTATATCTGGTTGTTAATCTAAGAAATTTATCACAAATCCCTTGTTTTATATTTTCTTCACCTATTCAAAAAGTTAAGATTTTAATATTTTTCATATGTTAATTATACAAACTATATTCCTTTAAACACAAAATTTATTTACAATATTATCTAAATATAAGTGTTATACTATTTATATGAAAAAAATAACAATAGCAGTAACTATATTTAATACAGATTTAAAATTATTAGATGATTGCATCAAATCTATTGATAAACAAAAAAATAAAGAATTTATATTACTATTAATTAATAATGGAAGTGATAAATTCATATCTAAATACTTGTCTTCACTAAAACTTAATATAGAATACAATATTATAAATTTAACAAAAAATTTAGGATTTTCTTCTGGGAGACAAACTGCAATTGAAATGTGTAAAACCGATTACATAGCATTTGTAGATTCTGATGATACAATAAGCGAAGAATACATGGAAAACTTTTATAGCGCTTATTATAAGGTTAAAAATGACAATAAATTTGACCTTTGTTTTATTAAATGAAGTAAAATAAATGGTGATTTTGTTCAAAGTAATTCTATCTTTAAAACTAACAAAAAAATTAGGAAATACAGTTATGGTGATTTATTCAAATATTCTGCAGGATGAACTAAAATTATTTCTATGAAAAT
>JBOFSS010000079.1:0-7180 GCA_051651665.1 Mycoplasma sp. | reverse complement strand
AAATGAAATTGTTTCGATTCTAAACCTTTTAAATTTAAAAAATCAAACTACATTAATTACTATTACACATGATTCAAGGTGCGCCAAAACTCTATGCGATAGAGCTATTATAATAAAAGATAAAAAAATCCATACCATCGGCGGTAAGGATTTGGTTGATCAATTCTTTTTGGATAAATAAAAAACCGCTAATGCGGTTATTTTTATATTGGCGCACCCTAAGGGAGTCGAACCCCCAACCTTCTGATCCGAAGTCAGATGCTCTATCCAATTGAGCTAAGGATGCAATATCTTTATTATAAGATAAATATAAAAAACTAATTAATAAAGTTTTTTCTATAAAACTAATATAAAATTGTAAATTACAAATAAAAAATTGAAATATAATATGAGGTAATACTCAGAAAGTGATTTTCACATTCAATACTAAGATATAATAAGAATATTATGAACCAAACTAAAAAGATATTTGATATTTTAAATTCCAGAGAATTGACATTGAGTTTTTGTGAATCAGCTAGCGCTGGAACATTAACATCATTATTTTGTGAACTAGATGGAGTTTCCAAAGTATTCAAGGGCAGTATAATTGCATACTCAAATGAAGTAAAAACAAACTTAGTTAAAATTCCAAGTAGCACAATAAATCAATATGGAGCAGTTAGTGAAGAAGTTGCACTCTTAATGGCTAAAAACACTAATAAAATTATGAATACAGATATTTGCTTATCAATCACTGGAAATGCTAGTGCGATTTCTACTATTGAATCTAAGCCTAGTTGTTTCTACTTCATTGGGATTGCCCTCTTCGATAAAACATATAGTTATAGTGTTCAATTAGATGTTCATGAAAGAAACTACAACAGACTAAACATCTCAATCAATGCTCTTGATATTTTATTAAATCTATTATATGAATGCGATAAATAAAAAAGGTATAAAAGATATGAAAAACTCAATAAATTCACAACAAAGTGGATTTGATTTTTTTGAAAATATTTTAGGGAAAAATGTTTTAAATTTAGCTAGTGATATTGAAGAAGAAATCAAAGTGATAAATACAGGTAGTATTCAATTAGATAAAGCAATAGGAATTGGAGGATATCCGCAAAATAAAATTATAGAGATATACGGAAACGAATCTTCTGGTAAAACAACATTAGCATTGAATGCAATAAAACAAGCTCAATTATTAAATCAAAGATGTTTATATATAGATGTTGAAAATGCAATTGATTTAAATTATATGAAGAGAATTGGCATTGATGTTAACAATTTATTGATTGCACATCCAACTAGTGGTGAACAAGTATTTGAAATTATAGAACTTATGATTAAGAATAAAAAAACTGATTTAATTGTTGTTGATTCAGTTGCTGCTATGGTTCCTGAGGTTGAAAAAGAAGCGGATGTTAATGAACAACAAATGGGACTTCATGCAAGATTGATGTCCAAAGGATTAAGAAGAATTCAATCATTGATGGTTAATAATAATGCAACAATTATTTTCATTAATCAAATAAGAGAGAAAATTGGGGTATTTTTTGGCAATCCAGAAGTTACAACTGGTGGAAAAGCCTTAAAATTCTACTCCTCTCTGAGAATTGAAACAAGGAAATCAGATTTAATCAAAGATGCCAATAATAAAGTTGGTATACAAGTAAAAGCTACTATCACAAAAAACAAGATGGCTCCACCACTTAAAGTAGCATTATTGGACATATATTTCGATTCCGGTTTTGATTCGAAATTCGAAATTTTAAATTTTGCAATTGAATATGGCGTAATTAATAAATCTGGAAGTTGATATTCATTTGAAGAAAATAAGATAGGCCAAGGTATGGAACAATTAAGAAGAAAAATAAAAGAAGATAATGAGCTTTATGAAAAAATAAAAACTCTAACAATTGAAAAAATTAAATAATATAATAGAAATATGAGATTCAGACAAATTTTCAAAGGTGATTTAACATTAATGTATAAAATTGCTTATAAAGATAATGTTAAAAATATAACAGGTAAAATAGATAAGAAGAATGAGTTATTAGTTACTTGTCCTTCTCATTTGGAATTAGAACAACTTGATAATTTTGTTTTAACTCATTTTGATAGATTTTATGAATTTATGGA
This sequence comes from Mycoplasma sp., assembly GCA_051651665.1. Lineage (GTDB taxonomy): Bacteria > Bacillota_I > Bacilli_A > Mycoplasmatales > Mycoplasmoidaceae > Mycoplasma_L. Next base: position 5,050 of record JBOFSS010000079.1, on the reverse strand, counting down.
AAATCATAAAATACATACATTAATTAATCTTGATGAAAATTTTATTAATCTTTTCAATGTCAAATATGAAATAAAGATTCAAAAAATAACAGGAAGACAAAAGTTTGAAATTATTGGAAAAAAAATATATCTATTTTTAAATGATGAAGATAATAAAAAAAAGATGATACAAAAAATATTTCATGAAAAAGCAAATTTATATTTGATTAATAAATGCAATGTTTTAGCGAAACGTTTGCAATTTGATGTTCCTGGTGGATTTGAAACAAAATGATATGAATCCAAGTGAGGACAATGCAACATCCAATCCAAAAAGATCACACTAGCAGATCAACTTATTATGTTTAATGATGAAATAATTGATTACGTGATAATTCATGAGCTATGCCATTTGGTTTTTGCTGATCATTCGCCAAATTTTTGAGGCTTAGTTGAAAAATATTACCCAAAATATAAGTGAGCACGAGAAAAATTGAAATTTCAATGCTAAAATATATTAAATACAATATAGTAAGGAAACATTATGTCAACAATAGTTAAATACCAATTTTCAGAAGATGAACTCAAAAAAATAAAAGAATCTTATGATAATATCAAAAATAAGTTACCACCAACTATAACTAATTTTACTGAGTACTTAAATTATTTTGTTGAAACAGCAATAGCTACACATATTCAATTCATTTCTCTAAATGGATCAATATCTGAAATGTTTGATTCTAAGAACCTGGATTTATCTAATATAAACATGGATGATATAGGCGATTTTATGAACGGTTTATTTAATGATAAATCAAATAATGATATAAAAAAATCATCTCCAAAAACATCATCTAAAAAAAAGAATTAACAAATGATACATATAAATTTAGTTCAACCATTAAAAGTTTTAATGGTTGAATTTTTATGTAATATGATTTATAGGAAAATATATTTTCTTTTATAATTAAAATTTGTTTTTTTAGAAAGAATTAACACTAAACATCTATATAATATTAGCCTTAAGATCAATTGTTCTATATTGATATATTACTGTTAAAAGTAAAAATTGAAAATTATAAAATATGATGATTAATAGTCATAATAAAAGCACTCCCTTTTAGGAGCGCTTTTATTAATTTATATCTAAATTTAATTTAGAAGATTTATTGATTAAATATATTTATATTAAGCAGTAGCTGCATTATCTTCGTGTTTAGCTCTAAGTTTAGATTTACGAAGTTTGTTTTTTCAAAGTTTTTCTCTTTGATTAGCTAATTTTTGTTCTCTAACTTTATGTCTTCTTTTTCCCATTTTAATTCTCCTTATTTAATTTTCTTATCATTTTCATTTTTAACAGTAAACTATAATTTTTAAAAAATTAAAAATAAACCTAATATATTATATAATTTATTCATTAATAAATAAAGAAAAAGGTAAAAACTGTAGTGAAAAACAACCCAAAAGTTACTAAACATGCTGAAAAAGAAATAATTAACTTAAATTCTAGTGAAAAACTAGAGTTTAATCAGTTATCTGTAGATGAACAAATAAGTTATTTAGAGACCTTATCTTTTTTCAAAAAATTTAAGTGATTAAGAACTTTAACTGACGAACAGAAGACAAATTATAAAAATCAAGTTAAGAAAAACTCTGAATTAATTAATAAGCCTAAAGAAAATTATAATAAAGAAAATTTATTCGAAGTTGAAAATTATAATTTTTGATATTTAAATGGTAAAAAACAAGCCTTATTTGATGTGAATATTCAAATTAAAAAAGGTAAAGTTACAAGTTTAATTGGTCCATCTGGATGTGGCAAATCAACCTTTATCAAAAACTTAAATAGAATGAATGATTTAATTGATGGAGTTTCAAGTACTGGTTCTATTTGATTTAATGGAGTGAATATCAAAAGTGATAAACTTACTGATGTTGAATTAAGAAGTCGAGTTGGTATGGTTTTTCAAAAACCAACACCTTTTGAAATGTCAATTTATGATAACGTTGCATTTGGTCCAAAAAGTCACGGAATCACAAATAAAGATAAGTTAGATGCTATCGTTGAACAATCATTAAAAGATGCTGCGCTATGAGAAGAAGTTAAGAATGATTTAAATGCATTAGGAACAGGATTATCTGGTGGTCAACAGCAAAGATTATGTATCGCAAGAGCTATTGCTTTACATCCAGAGGCAATCCTAATGGATGAACCAACCTCTGCACTTGATCCAATAGCAACTGCGAAAATTGAAGAACTTATTTTAAAATTATCAGAAAAAATTTCTATTGTTGTTGTTACCCATTCAATGGCTCAAGCACAAAGAATTAGTGATGAAACAATTTTTTTCTATCAAGGTAAAGTTATTGAATCTGGTCCTACAAAACAAATATTTACAAAACCAGCTATGCGTCAAACTAAAGATTATGTAAATGGAAAGATAGGTTAATTATGACTAGTTATAAAAATTTAAAAACTGAAGAAAAAGAAATAATTGTAAAATTCAAATCTTTTTTGTTAAATGCTATCGATTATCAAGAAAAATGCTTTAATGATTTTTTAGAAGGAAAAGATAGTTCTGAAATGTTTTTTGAAGCTATTGAGGTTGATAAAAAAAATATTAAAAAATCTAGAGATATTTTAGATGAATGCATATGATTTATTCAAAAAAATGAACCAAGAGCCAATCATCTAAGATTAATTATTGCAGTGATAAATTCATTAAATGATATTAAAAGAATTTCAAATTACAATGTAACATTCACTAAATTTTGTTCGAAACAAACTCCAGATGATATTGCAATTTTGAAAAAAGAAATTAAACCTTTAGGTCAGATATCAATAAAATCAGTTAGAGAATTATATGTTTTAATTGAAGAGTTTGAGTTAAGTACTATTAAAGAGAAATCTGATATAATATTTGAAAAATTTATTGAGCAATATAAAGAAATTTACACTAAATCTATTAAAGGATCATTAAAGTGTAAAAATGAAAGTACAAAATTTGTTGTCAATACAGTTGTTATTGTAAAAAACTTCGATAGATTTGTTGACCATACAATGAATATTATCGAAAATTTATTAGCAATAGGTTAATCAGATTATTTAATAGATTTTATAAAATTAACCAAATGGTCCATATCCATTCGGTTTTTTTTATCTAAAACTGCAGTGCTTCCGTAACCAACAATTTCTTTGTAATTAAATGGGATGATATTAACATGTGAATTATTCAAACAGGAATATTCAAATAAATCAGATACTAAACCATGATTGTCATATATTCTTTCATAGACTATAATATTTTTATATTTCTCAAATATAAGTTTTAATCAAAACTTGTTATATTTAGTTATAAAAATAGCATTAATCAAATCACAATTTAATTTATTTTTATTTATTACATCAAAAAAGCTGTTTGCAATAGGTCCATAAGTAATTACAACAGTTTTTGCATTAGAATTAATTAGATATTCTCATTCGTTTATTTTAACTTGAAAACCGCTATTAATGTCTAAATTTAGGAAATCAGTTTTAGGATATCTAATTGCAAAAATTGATGAATTATAATCATAACTTAAATTAATTAACTGTTTTAATTGAGATTCATTTCTTGGTGATGAAATTAAAACATTGTGCATAGTTTTTAAAAAAGCTACATCATATAAACCATGGTGACTTGGCCCATCCCCACCATTTAGATCCGCTCTATCAATTAACAAAGTGCAATTTAATTTTAATCTTGCTAAATCATGCAATAATTGATCATAACTTCTTTGCAAAAAAGAAGAGTACATATAAACATATGGTTTCATGCCAACAATACTCATGCCACTAGCTTTAGAGATTGAATGTTCTTCACTAATTCCAGGGTCAAAAAAACGTGATGGAAATTTTTCTTTGATAATTTCACAATTACTTGCAAAGGACATAGCAGGATTTATAATTCTTATATCATCATGGGAATTCATTAATTTTAAAAGTTCATCAGTTGCATGCATTCCAAATGATTTTAACTTTTTGTTAGTTATAGAATGATAATCACCAATATCATCGGTTTCAGCTTTGTCACTACCTTTACCTTTTTTGGTTTTTACATGAATTAAAACAGGTCCTTGTTTTGCATATCATTTTGATCTGATCATTGCATTATCAAGTTCTTTAAGATTATGACCATCAATAGGTCCGATGTAATGCAAGCCAAGATTTTCAAATAAATTTTTACCTGCAATTTTTCATTGAAATCAATTGAATGTATTGAATAATCAATAATATACTTTATTATAATTTAATGTATATCTAAAACCTCTTTCAACAAAATGAAATAAAGGTGAAGACTTCATTTTTTGGAAAGTTTTTGATAATGAACCCACCGATTTGGAAATACTCATATCATTATCATTAAGAATTATAATTAGAGGCTCTTTAGTGTATGAAATGTCATTAAGTGCTTCAAAGCATAATCCATTTGCAAATGCACCATCACCAATTACCGCTACAATATTCTTATCATTGATATATCCTTTATTTTTGGTATTTTTATTTTCCTCCGAAAATTCTTGATACATACCACTAGCCACTGATATTATATTTCCGCTATGACCTGGTGAATAATGATCATATTTTGATTCTTCCATATTCATAAATCCAGTTAGTGATTCATCTTTTCTTATGTTTGGAAATTCTTTATATCGGCCTGTTAAAATTTTATGCACATATGTTTGATGACCAGTATCATATAAAATTTTATCTTTTTCTATATCAAAATTTTTGAAGATACTAACCGTTAATTCGACTATCCCAAGATTACTTGAGAAATGAATGTCATTTGTTTTTGAAGTTTCACATATTAAATCTCTAACTTCTTCGCACAATGAAATCAATTCTTTTTTACTAAAAGATTTAATGTCATTTGGATTTTTAATTGATGGTATTTTTTTATAGATCATTTTTAACCTTTAAAAAAGAAAGTTTTATAAACTTTATAACTACAGAATAATTTGGTTTTAAAATAGATTCAATTAAATTATTTAAATCATTTATTGAATTAAATAATTTGGCATAAGTATC
>JBOFSS010000078.1:0-6346 GCA_051651665.1 Mycoplasma sp. | reverse complement strand
ATAAAGAAATAGCTGCTACAATCCAAGATTATGTAGAGCATATGGGCTATGAAGTTATTAGAAACTTTAGTGGGCATGGTTGTGGAAACAACCTACATGAAGATCCAGTCATTTCTAATTATCGTTCAGCTGATGTTTGATTCAAAGAGGTAAAATTAGAAGCTGGCATGGTCATTTGTATTGAACCGATGATTATGACAGATTCGAATAAGTTTATTATTGATAAACAAAATAAATGATCAGTAATAGCTAAAAATAAAAAATTAACTTCTCATTGAGAGCATATGGTACTTGTTACTGATGACGGATGTGAAGTATTAACAAATTAGGAGAAATAATGAGTCAAGATAAAATAAATGTAAAAGGATGTATCAAAGAAGTTATCCAAGGTGGTAAATTTAAAGTCACTTTAGAAAATGGAATTGAAATTGTTGCATTAGTTTCTGGTAAGATGCGTGTAAATAAAATATCTATTTTACCTGGTGATACTGTTGAAGTTGAGTTAAGTCCTTATGATTTAACAAAAGGCAGAATCACATATAGACATCATTAATTTTTTAAATTTAAGAAAGGTATAACATGAAAGTTAGAGCGTCAGTTAAACCTATCTGCAATGACTGCAAAGTTATTAAAAGAGAAGGTGTGATTAGAGTTATTTGTAAAAACCCTAAACACAAACAAAGACAAGGATAGGAGCAAAAATGGCACGTATATTAGGTGTAGATATTCCTAACAACAAAAGAATATTAATTTCATTAACTTATGTTTTTGGAATTGGTAAACAAAGATCAAGCGAAATTTTAAATGAAGCGAAGATTGATGAAAACATCAAAACTAAAGATTTAAGTGAAGAACAAATTGCAGCAATTAGACAAGCTGCACAAAAATATCAATTAGAGGGTGACCTTCGTAGAGATATTGCAATGAACATTAAATTAAAAATGGAAATTGGTTGCTACTCAGGGATGAGACATAGAAGAGGTTTACCTGTTCGTGGTCAAAGAACTAAAACAAATGCTAGAACTCGTAAAGGTCCTAGAAAAACAGTGGCTAACAAGAAAATTGAAGCAAGATAGGAAGTAAGGTTATGTCAAAAAATAAAAATTCTTCAAAAAAGAAAAAAATTAATTTTACTGATGGAATTGCACATATTCACGCTACTAGAAACAATACTATTATTTCACTTTCAGATGTAAATGGAGACGTGATTACTTGAGCATCAAGTGGTAGTATCGGATATAAAGGTGCGAAGAAAAAAACATCATATTCAGCAGGTTTAGCAAGTGAATCTGCTGCTAAGGCTGCATATGCAAGAGGATTAAGAACTTTAACAGTTAATGTTAATGGTATTGGTTCTGGAGCAGAAACTGCTATTAGAAGTTTACAAGCAGCAGGTCTTAAAGTTACATCTATTAGAGATGTTACTCCAATTCCTCATAATGGTTGTAGACCGCCAAAGAAACCAAGATAGGAGTGTAACATGGAAAAATTTTTAAAATACCAAATGGTAGTTGATACTGAAAAAGCAACTGATACTTACACTAAAATGGTTATTAAACCACTCGAAAGAGGTTTTGGTAATACTTTAGGTAATGCACTTAGAAGAGTTTGTTTAAGTTCAATACCTGGTGCATCTATGTTTGCAATCAGAATTCCTGGGGTTACTCACGAATATCAAGCAATTGATGGAGTATACGAAGATGTTACTCAAATTATTTTGAATCTTAAAAAACTAGTTATTCAAATTGATGAAAATATTTTACCAAGTGAAGAACTTGAAAATACAACAATTGAAAAATGACCTGTTTTAAAGATTGAATCTAATAAAGCTGGAGAAATCTTCGGATCTGATATTGAAGTTCCAGCTGGTTTCAAAATTATCAACAAAGATTTACACATTGTAACTTTAACTAAAGCTATTGATTTCAAATTAGAAATATTTGCAAAAAATGGTAGAGGTTTCAAAACATTTAAAGAAAATAAAGAAGGATTATCATTATCAATAATTCCTACTGATTCAGATTTCTGTCCAGTAACTAAATTTTCTTATTCTGTTGAAGAAGTTAAAGAATCAAAAACAGATGTAAATGATGAGTTAACAATCGAAGTTTCTACAAACGGATCGATATTATCATCTTATGCAATCGCATTAGCATCTAAAATATTAGTTGAACACTTCTCTATTCTTTCAAACTTAGATGAATATGTTAAAGATATTCAAATTATGAAAGAAAAAGAAGCAGATGCTAAAAAAGCTAATTTATCAATTTCAATTGAAGAGCTTAGCTTATCAGTTCGTGCATACAATGCATTGAAACAAATTCAAATTAATAGTACACAAGAATTAATTGAAAAAACAAGAAGAGAAATCGAGGGAATCAGAAACCTTGGTAAAAAATCTGTTCATGAAATTATTAAAGCTGTTCACGATCGTGGATTAAAGCTTAAAGATGAGTAGGAGGTAATATGTCATTTATTAATAAACGTGGTAAAACTTCTGCTGTTCGTAAAATGATTATTCGTCAACAAGTTACAGATGTTATTGCTTATGGGAGAATTATAACAACTCATACAAAAGCAAAAGAATCTCAAAAACATGTAGATAAAATAATTACATTAGCTAAAAAGAATACTTTAGCTTCTAGAAGAGCTGCAGCTGCAATTATCTTAACTAATACTAAATATACTGCTGACGAATTACTTAGAAAATTATTTAATGAAGTTGGTCCAAAATACAAAACTCGTAATGGTGGTTACACTCGTGTTTTAAAATTAGGATCTAGACCTGGAGACGCAACTGAAGAAGCGATTCTTGAGTTAGTATAGGAGAATTACATGGCAATCAAAAGAGCAATTAGACTTGAATGTAGTGAATGTAAGAGAAAAAACTATCTATCAAGAAAAAACAACAAAGTACACCCAGAAAAATTAGAATTAAATAAATATTGTAAGTTCTGTCGTAAGACAACAGTTCATAAAGAAACTAAAGATATTAAAAAATAGTTAAAATAACTGATTAAAAATACATGCCTAACGGTATGTATTTTTTTATATTAACTTTTTATATTAGAAGAATATATAATTACAATTATTCAAAAAATTATGGTAACATCTTCTATGTTACATAATTGGAAGCGTACTCAAGTGGCTATAAGAGGCTACCTTGGAAAGGTAGTAGGCCGGGCAACTGGCGCAAGAGTTCGAATCTCTTCGCTTCCGCCATTTAAACAAAAAAATATTTTATATTTTAATTATCAATAATTTTAATAACAGTGTCTTTAGACTCTGTTATTTTTTTTGTTTCTCTTTTAATATAAATAATTTTAACTGTATAGTATCATGACATAACAAGAACACTAATAAGTAATGGTATATAATTAGTTGAAATTTTTCATCATCCAACAGAATTAAAAATATTTGTGATTCCATCTTGGAAAAATACTTTAGATAAAACACCAATAGTTAATTGAATAGTTCCTTCGCCACTAGGTATTGGAATAAAAATATTTGCAGTTAAACTTACATTTGCAATATGATAGAAAGCACTGAATGTATCTCAATTCACTTCAAATGAATTAGAAATTAATAAAAAACTAAAAAATACTGTTACATATGAGAAAAATGAAATGAAGATGTAAAAAATCATTATAGACAAATTACGTTTTCATTTTTTTAATTGAATATAAAATTGTTTTTGGAATTCAGCTTGAACAATGTAAATATTGTGAACTTCTTCTTTTGAAAGAGCTTTCTTTCCAATCTTCTTTAAAAATCAATTTGAGAATAATGAAATTCAATAATGAAATTTTTTGTTAGTTCCTAATAATACTCATATAGTTAAAAACACAAAATTCATAAATAATCCAATAACTATAAATGAAAAAATGAATACACCATTATCACCAATTAAAATTGTTTCGAAATTTAAACACATAATTATAAATGATGGAATGGTTAATAATATTTCACCGATCAAACTAAAAACTAATGTTGTTAATGTTAAACTTCCCACTGTTTTTAATGAAGCATTTCTAGAAGACATTCAATATAAAGAGTAAGGTCCGCCAGCTGATGCAAAAGGGGTTATGGAATTGATGAAGAATATTTTGAAACCTAAACAAACATATTCAAATCATGAAATATGGATACCTTCATTAATCATTGCAGGTCTAATATAAAATATTGAAAACATCATTTTTACAAAAGGAAACAGCAAACAACCAAATAATGGAAAAATCAAATATCATCTATTAGCGATATTTTGACCTATTGAAGTAAAAATTTCACCAACTTTTATTTCTAATAATAAGAAACTAAGAATTAATCCACTTGAAAAAAGAAGTATGCCAAAAATAATTAATGCCAACCTTTTTGGTGTCAAAAAATTCTTATCATTATAGTTGAAATGCATATTTCTTTTTAAAAAGTCTGAATTCATATAGTATGATTATATTTAAATTATTTTTTAATTACAAAAATATAGTATAATTGATATGTTTATTAATATTATTTTATTAAATTAATAGACCTCACTTGTCTAGAGAATTAGACTTTATATCCATAAGAGAGGAAACTAGAATGGCAAAATATGAAATTTTACTTATAGTTTCAGGTTCGTTAGAAGAAACAAGAGCTAACGAAATCGCAAACGAGATGTCTGCACCTATTAGTGCATGCAAACCTGAAGTTGTAAAATACGGAACTAAGGAATTAGCTTACAAAATTAAAAATGATAAAACAGGATACTACTTTCAATATAACTTTGAATGTGAATCACCTGCATCAATCAATGAATTTAGACGTATTTGTTTAATTAACAAAAACGTTTTAAGACATTTAATAATTAACTTAGAAAAAGACTATGCTTACAAAGCATCTGTTAACCCTAAGAAAATTGAAACAAACAAAAAAACTGCAGAAATTAATGCAAAAAGAAAAGCTGAATTTGAAAAAATGAAAGCACAAAGAGATGCATTAAGAGCTGAAGAACTTGAAAAACGTGGAATAAGTCCAGAAGATGCAAAACGTTTCTATAGAAACCCAAGAAGCAACGACGGAAAACCTTACACTGCAAGAAAACCAAGAAAAGAGTAAGAATCTATGAATAAAGTTATTTTAGTTGGTTTCATTTCACAAGATCCAACTCCAAGAGTATTTGAAGAAAAAAACACTATAATGTCTCGTTTTTCAATTGCTGTTAATGACTCAAGATTACCTTCATCAACATATTTTTTTAATTGTGTTGCATGAGGTGCGACTGCTGAATACATCAATAACAATTTGAAAAAAGGCGACTTTGTAAGTATTGATGGAAGAATTGCTAATAGATCATACACAAATAAAGATGGTCAAAAAGTAAATACAACTGACATTACTGTTGATAGCATTAGAAATCATGGTTCTAGAAAAGCAAGAACCACTGGTGAAGAAATGGTATCTGCAGATGCATACTTAACAAAGAAAGTTGATGTGGAAGATACTTTTGATACTAAACAAAATAACTTGAAAAAAGAAACTGAAAATAACACACAGTCTGTCGAATGAGACGACGACTTAGAATAGGAGAAAATTATGTCATATAATAGAAAACCAAGAAAAAAATATTGTAATTTATGTTCGAAATGTATCGTTCATATTGATTACAAAGATGTAGATTTACTACAAAGATTTTTAAATCAATCAAATAAAATCGCTCCTAAAAGAACAACTGGATGTTGTGCAAAACATCAAAGAGCTGTTGCAGTAGCTATTAAAAGAGCAAGATTAGTAGCTCTTTTACCATTTGTAAAAGAATAAAAAAATAAATTCAAAGAGGAGTTTGTTATGAAAGTAATACTATTAACTGATGTTGCAAATCTCGGAAAAAAGAATGATATTTTAGATGTCAATGACGGATATGCAAAAAACTTCTTGTTTAAAACCAAGAAGGCTATTGCATATACAGATGGCAGTTTAAAAAAATTATCAAAAGAATTAGAACATCAAAAAGAAATACATGATGAAGAAGTTTATCAAGCTAATCTTTTAAAAGATGAACTAGAATCAAAAGAGATTATGTTTTCTTTAAAATCAAATCATGGAAATGCTTTTGGAAAAATTAGTTCAAAACAACTAATTGAAGAAATTAATAAGACAAATAAATTAATTAACAAATATATGCTTAAAAAAGCTCATGAGTGAGGCCTAGGTAATCATATAGTTGAAATTGAATTACACAAAGAAGTAATAGCGAAAGTGAAAATTAATGTTGTAGGACAAGAGAATGCAATTAATTAATAATGATCCAATTACAACACCATTAATTGAGATTGAACACTCTGTGCTTTCAATTATGCTAAATGATAAT
>JBOFSS010000077.1:0-2514 GCA_051651665.1 Mycoplasma sp. | reverse complement strand
TGAAATACATTGAATTGATTCAAAAAACGGATAAGGAAATCTAATATGAATAAAAACATAATTAAAATTAATCTTCAATTATTCGCTTCAAAGAAAGGGGTTGGTTCTACTAAAAATGGTAGAGATTCAAACCCTAAATTCCTTGGAGCTAAATTAGCAGATGGACAATTGGCTTTACCTGGTCAAATAATTTATCGTCAAAGAGGTAATAGAATTTACCCTGGCAAAAATGTCGGTCAAGGAAAAGACCACACATTATTCGCTAAATCTGAAGGTATTGTAAGATACACAAAGTTTAAAGACAATAAAACAAAAGTCTCAGTTCTTGTTGAAACTAAATAATTAAAGTGGGGTAACCCACTTTTTTATTACCCATTAATTTGCAATATATAAAAACTAATATATAATTTACTTATATGAAAACTAATGAAAAGAGCTTTCGTATTGGAAACCGTGTCTCTGTACATGCGTACAAATACAACGGCTGATTATATCGAACTTGAGACTTACCAATGATTATTTTTGAGAATGATGACTACATTGTTCTTGCTAGTGATAAAACTTCTGTGATCACATCAGAATATAAAACGCGAAGATATTTCCATTCACAAAATCCAAACCAAATATTTTGAGTTTTTTTTAAAAAAGAATGATTCAATATTTTGATATCGGTAAAGAAAAATAAAAAGATCCAATATTACGTCAATATTGCTAGTCGTTATTTAATTGAAGAAGAAGCATTAAAATATATAGATTTTGAAATCGATTTTAAAATTTTCCCAAATTTATCATGAATTGAAGTTGATAAAAAAGAATTTCAAGAAGCTATTGACATGTATCACTATCCAGACAATTTAATTAATAAAATAAAGGAAACTGAATCTGAACTAATTACTATGTGTAATGAAACCAACATACCCAATTTATTCAACAAGGAAAGACTAGAAGAATTCCAAAGTATTTTTGAAAAATTGAAAAAGGAGAAATAATGTGAACAAGAATGAACAATTAGCAAAAGAAGAAAAAGAATTTAGTGAATATTATTCAAAAATTTTCTCAGAAATTTTGCACTTATACCAAAATCATAAATTCGAAGAATCTCTAAAAATTCTTGATGAAGAAATAAATCAACCATATGTCCCAAGTGAATACCTTTCTCAAATGTTAGATTTAAAAAATGATGTTGAAAAAACATTAGGAAATGAATCATTCAAAGAGAAATTTCAAAATATGAGTAAATTACAAATATGAAACGAAATATATGATGAAGATAAAAATAAGCTTAATATAAGTTATTTTGAATTATTAATTGAAAAATACAATGAAACATTAGATGAAATGGATATTACCATTATTCAAAAAATATTTCTTAATAAAAAAATATCTAACTACGACAAAGTGCTCATCATCCAACTTATTTGTGATTTAAAAGTAGAACACACTTTTGAAATATACAATGAATATTTAGACAAAATTTCTGTATTTTCACCAATTGAATATCTTGATACAACACTTAGTCAGTTAAAAGAAATATCTGATGCTATATCCCAAATCTATTTACAAGATCCTACTAAAACTGAAATAGCATCAAACTTGTTGTATGTACTACATATTAAATTAATGCCTGGATGTATCAATTTTAACATTCATGATATAATAAATACATTGAAAAATATAACCAATTCGTTTTTTAGCGAGGAAGTTATTGAGGATAATCAGATTACAGAGATGTTATCTGATTTCATCAAAATAGAAGAAGATGAATAAAGATTTAAATACAATTGACATTATTAATTCAAAAAGAAAATCATTAGCCTTAAGATTAATCGCATCTGGGTTAGTGGTGGTTTTGATTGTCATGTTAGCATTAGTTATATCTTCTTTTAATTTATAAGGAGTTTTTATGAAAATAAGTAAAATTGAACAACTTTCAAATAAAGTTGTTTGCAAAATTGAGGTTGAATCAAACGAATGAGCATCAACTATAGAAAATGAAAGAAAAAAGGCAGCTAAAAACGTAAAAGTTGATGGTTTTAGAAAAGGGAAAGTTCCTCCACAAGTTGCATTAAAAATGGTTTCACCTGAAAGTGTGTTAATTGATGCTGCAAATACTATTATTAATGGATCAATTAAACTTGTTGATAAAGACGAAGAAATTAATAAATTAGATGCGCAAGTATTTCCTCAACCTACAGTTGAAGTTGGTAAAAAATTCTCAACTACTGAAATTGAATTTGATATTGTTTATTGAGTGATGCCTAAAGTTTCAATTGAAAATTATAAAAAGTTAGGTGTTGAAATACCAACTGCAAAAGTTACAAAAGAAGAAGTTGAAGCTCAAATTGAAGAAATGTTGAATAGAGAAAAAATGCTTTCTAAAAAAGAAGGTTCTATTTCAAAAGGTGATCAAGTTAAATTTGATTTTGTTGGATCAGTTGATGGGGTTGAATTCCCAGGTGGAAAAGCTGAAAATTATGAATTAGAAATCGGGTCTGGTCAATTCATACCTGGATT
>JBOFSS010000076.1:0-2620 GCA_051651665.1 Mycoplasma sp. | reverse complement strand
AATTTCAATTAAATCTTCATTTCCTCCAAATGATAATGTTTTTATTTTTTCACATTCAAAAAATGCAAAAATCCCTATATATTTTACACTACTTCCAATCAGTAAAGTACCATCAATATTTTTACAAGAAGAAAAAGCATCTCCCCCAATTACTTCCACTGAATCTGGAATGGTTAAGTCACCACTTAAATTTGTACATTCTTCGAAAGCCTTGGTATTTATTGATTTTAACTGGCTACCATTTTCAAAGTTTAAAGATTTTAATGATAATTTATAAGCACCCATAAAATTTGAAGATATAGAATAAACATTTACTTCATTAAATTTTTTCGGAATAATTAAATCACCAGTTTCTAATCAACTAGTTCCTTCTGGTGTTTTTAATCAATCAAAATTTAAATAAAGGGTGCCAATTGCACTAATTTTGAATTGGCCTATTGTAGCATCACGATTAGTTACAATCCCGATGAATTCTTGACTTCAAGTTTCTTTATGATCTTTAAAAAGTTCTGCTGACACTATAATTTCAGTTAATGTGCTTTTTTCAAAAGCAGAAGGTCCAATTGATGTAGTTGAAACGGGGATATCTAAAATCCCTGAAAATAAAGTATTTGCAAAAGTTAATTCACCTATTGAAATTAAAGCTTCTGGTAAAACTAGTTTACCATTTAATTGTAAACAACTTTCAAATGCTGAAATACCAATATGTTCAATACTACTATTTAAATCTAAATCACCAGATATTTTTGTTTTATAAAAGGCATAATCCCCAATGCTATTAAGTTCACATCCTTGTTCAAAAGAAATACTTGATAACTTGTCTTTAATTAATGATGAGAAATTATCATTTTCCGTTCCGTTTACAATCGATTTAACTACAGATCCATTTACTGTTTTAGGGATTATTAAATCTCCACTTCATTCATCATATTCTTCGCTACCAATTCATGAACTATTAATAGAAATAATATTATTTGAAATATTAAACATTTTAGGAATAACTGGTAAATTTACAGTTAAATTAGTTGTTAATATTTGATCTAATGCTTCTTCACCATCCACATTATATGATTTTGAAGCTTTCACCTCTAATTTTATTGTCTCAGTAGTTTTCTGATTAATGTTTATTAAACTCAAATTAGTTATAAAATATTCAGCATCAGCAATGTCATTAGTCAGTTCAAAGTAATTTTTAAAATTGCTAATAGGCGTTGATGCATCTTGATACTTTATTTCATCTACAAACTCTTTTAATGTACCTTCATATGTTTTATCTTTAATTACTGTTTGTTTTAAAACAGGAGCTGGTTCTGGTGTTGGTTCATTTTTTTGTGGGGTGTATTCAATTTTGGTGAATGCTCCACCAGCTGCTGCAAGACCAACACTACCACCAATTAATAAAAAGACAGCTAAAATAGCTCAAACTTTTGACTTACGTTTTTGTACTCCTTGATTTGGAGTGATTTCAGCCGCTTGACGTTCTTCTATATTAGATTCAGTTTCTAATATATTATCATTAGTTTTTTCATCATTATCCATAGTTTTAATATCTTCGTTTTCTTTTTCCATAAATCCTCCATATCTAAAAATTATGTATTCTATAATTATAAACTAAAATATGTGTAATATTAAGTAGAAATAAATGGTTTTATTAAATTTAAAATATTGGCAATATAAAATATATATATTTTTTAAAATGTATCTGTTTTAATTACTAAGAACGAAATATTATAAGGATTATTAAATAAATGTGGATTGATTATGTTTTTATAAAATAAAACCATATTTTAACAATAATTCTTTTGTTTCTAATACTAAATTATCTGTTGTTACCGAATTTTTAATGACGATATTATTTATCTCTCCACTTTCTACACAGTTGATAAAGTTGATCACCATTTTATTAAATTCTTTTTTAAGGATGTTATTAACATCATCATTTGATTTTAAATAATTATTTCTTTCTTTATATATAGTTAGAATTTTATCAAATTTTAAATCCTCGGAATTAAATTTTGAGTTATCATTAGAGCTTAATTTAAAATATTCATGGCTGAAAAATGAACAATATGAAATAATTTTCACTAAATCCAAAACTCTTTCATTAAGTTGTAATTCAATTTTTCTGTATTTATTTTCATATGATAGGAATGCTAAGATTGATAAAAATTCTTTTCTATTAATTTTATTAAATGCATCAAATGCATGGATAATTTTTCAAATAAAATCATTATTCGATAATGTGGTATTTTGATTATATTTAAAATTTAAATTAATATATTCTTCACAATAATTAAATCAGTCCTTTATTACATATTGGGATAAATCATTATTATTACTTTTTTTCATAAGTTGTGAAAATATATTATATGAACCTTTTAATTCTTCATCGATATTTCTATTTGATATATTACATTTAATACAAGCATCAAATGCTATCTCAAATAATTTATAGTGATCAAAAGTTCCTCTTCTGCCTGATTTCGTTTTAATTTTTTTACTGTACTCAATCATACCTTTAAATTTTCTAGAAAAATCTTTTTTTGTTAAATTATTAACATCTAGTGTTCAAACATATGAATGAATTAATTCAAGTTCAGTTAATTTCTTCCCTGTCGTA
>JBOFSS010000075.1:0-3634 GCA_051651665.1 Mycoplasma sp. | reverse complement strand
AGTTGATTCATTATTTTTAATAATTTTTTTCAAATAAAATTTTGTATTTGATGGAATATCTGTGATAGTAATGTATTCTTTAAGTTTTGAATATGAAATTCTTTCATTTGAAGAAGCGTAATACGATAATGATTGTTCTAATTCATAAACAGTTTTTTCATCAGCTTTTAAACCATCATCATAAACTGCAGTATTTTCAATATGAATAGGAATGATTCCAGTTGCAATTGATTGATATTTACTTGTTTCAGCATTTGATTCATCATCAAATAATTCCGAAGAATTAATATTGTCAATAATTTCTCCGTTATCAGCATGATATTTATCTACACTAAAAGATATTTCTACTTTATCTTTTATTTTTTCATCAACATATTTATAACTTTCTAATGTGAAAATTGCTTCATTTGGAATATTTCTTAACGTGAATCATTGTGACAGATTTTCTCTATCAAGAGTTTTTCCATCACCAGAAATATCATCACCACTAATATCTCCCATTAGGAAATTTAAAGTTGATTGGTACCCTCTTGGGTTAATAGTATTTTTATTTCTAACCATACTACTAGCGTTATGATTCACTGTGGTTAAAACCATAAATTTAAATGTCTTAGATTCATTTAAAAGATTACCAGAATTATCAAAATAGTTATCATAAGAAAGTTCTACGTGAACAAATCCACCATAACCATTTTTAAGCGAAATTTTATCCAAATAGAAATTAGTTGATTCACCAACATTTTCAAGGATTAAATATTTAGATAAATTTTTTATGTTAATTTTTTTAGAACTAGAAGGATTTTCCAACAAGAAGTTTTTAATTTGATTTAAAGTTTTAGTTTCTTCTTCATACTTATTATTTTCAATTATTTTCGTTGCCTTAGATATCGATGCATCGATTTCAAAATAATATGGTTTATTTTCATTTATTATTTCACCATTTGCATCATAATAACGTGTAGTTTCTATGCCAATTTCTAATTTATCATAATTTGAATTAGGTTTATTATAAATAAGGTTAAATTCTGCATCTTTTGGAAATTGCGTTCTATTGATATATTGAAAAAGAACATCACTCTTAATTTTATCTGTTGTTGAAAAATCGCCAGTAAGTGCATCAAGTACTTCATATTTATTTAATGATTTATCATATTTTGTCTTAGTTTCAATTTCTTCAATATACGGTAATTTTATTTTAAGTAAGATTGAGAATTGTTTATATTCATTGATTATCACTTTATTTTCGTCATAAAATTTATTTGATAAAAATGTCAACTTGAGTTCTTCATCTTGATAATTTATTTTATCTTCTAGATAACTAAAAGTAGTATCTGAAGGGAATTGATTCAAATCAATGAATGAACTAAAAAATGATTTATTAATAGATTGATCAATAGAATCAAAATTTACCAAACTTCCAATTATTTCTTCTCTTGTAAGTTGTTTGTTGTAAGTGTTTTTTATTGATATTTCACCATCATCATATGAAGTAGTGTTAGCTCTAAATACACTTGTATATTGCGTACCAGCAACAATGCCTGTTAACATAGTCACTGCAACAGCTGTAGAAAGTAATCATTTATATTGTTTTTTCATTTTAGCACCAACCTTTTAGTATTTTCCTATTTGTTCTTTAGTTATTCCAGCATCACTAATTCATGTGTCATCTGTATCTAGAGAAGAACCAGTTTTAATTAGTAATTTGAATTTAAAATCACTAAATGCTCCGAGATTAATTTTCTTAACAGATTCTGGTATTTTAATATCACTTAAAACTCTGCAATAAGCGAAAGCTTCTCTTGGAATGCTTTCTATGGTGTTATTATTATCAAAATCAACTTTCTCTAATTTACTTGCATAAAAAGATTTATTCCCTAATATTTCAACATTATTAAGATTAACTTCTTTAATATTAGATTCGAAAAAAGCTTGTTCTCCAATATATTTAATTCCAGTTGGAATATTTGTAATGTTTGCATCAACACCACTGAAAGCAAATGCCTTAATTTTTTCAACTTTAGAATTTTGATCAAAACTTATAGTGTTAACACCAGTTATATCCTTGAACGCTGCATCGCCAATACTTTTAACTTCAATTCCAAAAATTGATTCAGGAATAATAATGTCACTACCACACTTATCAGTAGTTCCAGTTATTTCTCCATTAATTGAGTTAAATATAAACTTTTCACTTATATAGTGTTTTGCTGTCAATGTGAATCTACCGCCATCTGATTCTAAAGATGTTTTGGTATTACCTTTTTCGTCATATCACTTAGAAGCTTGTAATTCTATTGACACTTTATTATCTAATATAGTTATTTGATCTTTATTAACTGAAAATTTATTATCTTTTGGAAATGTATCCAATTGATTTTCGTCATTAATTACATCGCCAAGTATAATAGGGTCAACAAAACCATCTGTTAAAAAGAATTTTTCTCATTCATCAGAATTCATAGAATAATCATAAGTTTGTTCTTTTAATTCGCCATTTAATATTGACTTTCTTTCTCTAACTGTATAAAAACCTTGATACCCATTAATTCATCCATCAGGTAAATCATCTCATGTTTTTGGAACTGATATATTACTAGAATTATTAATTCCACTGAAAATTCCGTTCCCGACAATGGTTATAGTATTTGGGAATTCTAATGGAGCGGCATCAGTACCTAATTTTAAATTTTTACACCCTTTAAATGCATTTGAATTAATCGTCGTTATTTTTTCAATATTTGTAAATTCAATAGTTTCTATATTCTCATTATTAATAAAAGAATTTTCATCAATCACGATAACATTTTGAGGTATTTTTAGATTTGTAATTAAATTTTCATACCCACTATTAAACCCTTTGATTATATTGTTCTCAATTTTAAGGATAGCTAAATAATTAAGTTTTAAATCTTTAATTGTAAACGGCCCATCTAAAATTTCGCCTTCGTTTGTTTTATATTTATTTAACTCTAAATCAAAGGTAAAGAACCCATTTGTAACTTCTTCATTAAAATGATCTTTGATATTCTTCATTTTAACAGTTGGATTATGTTCTAAACTTATTGAATCAAATATTTCATTAAAGGTTGATGAATTAATTGAAATTTCATCATTTGTTTGATTGTACTCAAGATCTTGTAATAATTTTGATTTTGTAAAAATTTGATATTGAGTATCATCTTTTACAGTTATAGAACTTTCTTTTGATTGAGTTAGATTTACTATGAATTCAAATTCTTTTTCATTTTCAATAAGAGAATCGTTTTCATATCATTTATCTAGTTTTAATTTAAAAGTAACATTAATTCTACTTTCTTCAAGATAATCAATTGAATAATTATCCATTAGAGTTGCACTAACTTCTTCTGGGATAAAAGTTAAATTTAAATAATTAGATAATTCTTTTAAATCAATTGCATTATTTTCATCACTAAATAAAATTGTTTGCTTGAAATCATATATTGATTGATCAAATTCTTTTACATTTGATTCAATTGATGTATTCTTGAATTTAGTTTTTAATAATAATTCAAAAGTTTTTTTACCAACTGATTGTGAATCATCATATGCATCTGATAATGATATTGAAATTTTGTATTGAGAATTTGATTCAATTTTTGTTAATCCTTCAAAT
>JBOFSS010000074.1:0-2308 GCA_051651665.1 Mycoplasma sp. | reverse complement strand
AAACTGAAACAGAGGGATTAGCCTTTGGTCGTAAATCTGATGGTTGAGTAACTCATTCAATTTTAGATTATTTAGAAATTGATGCCAAAGTAACTAAAGGCAAATATTCTGAAGAAGAATTTGATTCATATTTAGATCTTATTAATGACAAAGTTATTTCACTAGTTGAATATCTCAAAAGTCATACTCTTTAATTATTACACTTATAAAACTTATAAGTTTTCTCATTTTTCAAATATTTCATTTAATAAATTGAATATTTTTTTATCTCCTTCATAATATTTTAAATATATAGAAGTTGGAGAAAATTTACTTTTATCTACATTTTTAATTTCTAAATACTCTTCAATATTTTCAATAAATGAATAGTAATCATCAGACTCTTTTTCGATAAACTCATTATATGCTTCATGTTTGATATCACTTTTCTTATTGTCTTTATCAAAAATTGATAGAACTTTAATGCCTAATTTTTTCAGACAAATAATATATCATGGTAATCAACATTTCCCATTAACTATAATATTTTCTATAAATATTAATTTATATTTAGGAAATAAATTTAATAAAGCAGATTCAGCTTGCCCTTCTGCTAAAACAACTTTTTTGTTGAAAAAAGATGAAATGATATTCGGTATAATAAAGTCATCAAAATACGTTTTTAGTAAGTTGCCGTTATTTAAATCTTTGTATGATTTGAATAATAAATTTTCATTACTATATAAATTTATTTCATCTTTCAAATTAAATAACTCTATTTTTGATAAACTTTTGGTGGCATTACCATTTTCAACTAAAAATATTTCACATGTATCTTCTATAAAGTGTTGGCAAAAATCATTTGAGTGGGTTGCGACTATTACTTTTATTCCTTTTTTAGATATTTCTTTTAAAATTTTAGCCATCTCAACAACGAGTGATGGATGCAAATGAGATTCTGGTTCATCTATTATTAGATATTTATATTGGTTTTTATTAACTGCTGAATTATTTTGATCTTCCAATACATCATTGATTAAAACCAATGTAGCAAGACAATTTTCACCAGATCCAGTTTTATTGAAATCGTTAGAATCAGTACTAATTTGAGCTTCTACTATACCTTTGCAAGTTTTAAGATTATTTGTTAATTTAACATTTAATTTTTTATGACCTTTTAAGTTTTTGTTAATATTGTCAATCTTTTCATTCATAAACTCGTTTATTTCTTCGAAATTAATTAACTCATTTAATCATTTAATTAAGAATGATGAATCTTTTGAATTTGATATTGTTTCATCTGATTTATTTTCAGAATTAATAAATATGCAATTATCCTTTACTTTAGATGATTTCGATATACTTGATAATATTGTGGATTTCCCTTGAGAATTTGAACCTACCAAAACAACCCTATCACTATTTAAATATTTATCCGTATCTACTTTATTTATTTCCGCCATATTTGTAGCTCCTTTTATATTTTTTGCTAAACCTAGCACTAATCATAATAACTAAAATATTTTGAAGTGAGTTATCTTTTTATCTTTATTTTATCATCTGTGAAATTTATCACAACCAAACAAAAAATTATGATAAAATACTAGTATGAGTTTTTCTCACACTAGGAGTACTTATGCTAATTAAACAAATTAAAATTAAAAATTTAAGGTCATTTGGTAATGAAGTAGTAATTGATTTAGAACCAAATAGAAATGGTATCGAAGAAGATATAGCATCTAAAAATTTTGTCGAAACATCAACTGGGTCAATACTCCCAACAGTAGTCTCTATACTTTCTGCAAATGCAATGGGTAAAACGTCTATATTGAATTGCATTTATGATTGTAGATTTTTTATTGATGATTTTAAAGGGTTGCATCATTTCAATGAATTTAATGTAACACGAATTTTTGCTGATATGTTTTTTAGAAAAACTCAAGGTCATAGCACTTTAGAGGAAACAAACATTTTAGAGGAAACAAACATTGATAGAAATCAATTAAAAATAATTTTTGATTCTTTTAGCAATATGAATAAAATAAACACATGAAATAAATTGAATAAAGATATTATTGATTATATTGGTTCATATACTTTTGTAAATTGTAAAAATTTAAATAAATTTGAATTAATCAATATAATTTCATCTGGCATTAATGATTTAAAGTTAAATTTGGATAGTTCTTTTATTGAACAACTCTCCAAAGTCTCGTTTTTGATAATTAAAGATATGATGGACAGAATTTATAATGATATGGTACGTAATTGGTTATTGATAAAACATTTTGAGAATAAAAATTCTAGTATTGAATTAGTGATTGATAGT
>JBOFSS010000073.1:0-7757 GCA_051651665.1 Mycoplasma sp. | reverse complement strand
ATCTTTAATAATATCAAAGTATCATTGACTTAGTTGGTTTGTAAAATTCGTAACAACTTTTAATACATCAATAAAACTATAATTATCAAAACTATTTTTGATTTTTTCTAAATTAATTTTAAGTTGATTTAATATAAAGTTATCTTCAACTCTAAGTGTTTGTTGAAAATCTTTTTCATGGTCAAAGTCAGATAAATTGGAAAGTGTATATCTGAATAATGTATTTCTAATTTTTCTATAAGTTTCTGAAATTTGCTTAATAATACCATTACCAAATCTTTGATCAGAACTGTATTCACAACTAGCAACTCATAATCTTAATATATCAGCGCCATGTTCATCACAAACTTTTAATGGATCAATTACATTACCTTTAGATTTAGACATTTTATAGCCTTTTTCATCTAATGTAAATCCATGTTGTAATAAAAATTTATATGGAACTTGGTCATGTTGAATAGCTCCGTTGATAGCGGATGAATTGAATCAACCTCTAAATTGATCAGTCCCCTCTAAATACATGTCTGCTGGGTATGGTAAATTATGGTGCTTTAATACATTGAAACTTGAACCCGAGTCAAATCAAACATCAATAATATCTTTTTCTTTGAAATATTTTTTTGTTTTATCATATCAATCAGGAATAAAGTATTCAACTTCTTTTTCAAATCAAATATCAGCACCTTCTTTTTCAATAATAGAAATGATGTGTTCAATTAATTTAGTATCATAAATTGCATCATGATTTTCATCAAAAATCATTGGGATAGGTACACCTCAAACTCTTTGTCTACTTATACATCATTCTTGACGTTTTGAAATCATCTCTTTAATTCTTTCAATAGTTTTTGCATTTAAAGAATTAACATCATCATCTAATGAGTTACAAATTACTTTAGATACTTTTTCAATATTGATAAATCATTGTTTAGTTGCTCTATACATTACTGGTTTATGTGTTCTTCAGTCATGAGCAACAGAGTGAATTAAATCGGTTTTCTTTAACAGATTATTAGATGCAATTAATCTATTTATAATAATTTCATTTGATTTAGTATAGAAAGCATTTTCAAGTTCTGGATCATTTATATCTTTATTAAATTTACCAAAATCATCAATAGGACAGTAAACATCAATATTATATTTTTTACATGCATAATAATCATCTAACCCAAATCCTGGGGCATTATGAACTAAACCAGTTCCATCATCAGCTGAAACATAATCAGCTAGAATTACAATTGATTCTCTGTCAATTCATGGATGAGAGTATTTTTTATTTTCTAAATCATAACCTTTTACATTTTTGATAATTTCAAAATTTTCTCATGCTAGTGATTGTGATATTTTATCAATTAGGTTTTTTGCTACTACAAAAGTTTTATTAGCAACTTTAACATATGAATATTCAAGTTCTGGATGTACTGCAATTGCTAAGTTAGACGGAAGTGTTCATGGTGTTGTAGTTCATATTACCAGTTGAACTCCTGGTTCATCAACTAAGTCAAAACCAACATAAATAGAAGGGCTTGTAACATCATCATATTCTATTTCATTATCTGCTAAAGCACACTTAGAACTTCATGATCAATAAACTGGTTTAAAATCTTGGAAAACTAAATCTTTTTCAACTAGTGTTTTAAATAAGTTTAGTTCATCTAAAATAAATGATTCGTCAAGGGTTCTATAAATTTTTTCAAAGTCACATGCTAATCCAAGTCTTTTGAATTGAGCTTTTTGAATATCTATTTGTTCTAAAGCATATGCTCTACATTGTTTTCTTTTAGAAGAAGCTGATACAATTGATTCGAAATTTTTATCTTTTTTAGAAATAGCATTTTCAATTGGTAATCCATGAGTATCTCAACCAGGGATGAAAACAGTATTAAACCCACTCATTGACTTATATCTAACAATAATATCTTTTAGGATTTTGTTTAGTGCATGTCCAACATGGATATTACCGTTCGCATAAGGGGGGCCATCGTGCAATGTAAAAAATGGAAGATCTTTATTTTTCAATAAAGTCTTTTGATATATTTTATTTTCTAATCATCATGTTTGTTGCTTAGGTTCTTTATTTTTTAAATCTGCCTTCATTTCAAATTCTGTATTAGGCATTAGAAGTGTGTTTTTATAATCTTGCATATTTTCCCCTTATAAATATTTTTTTATTATTATTTTACCAACAATATAAAGAATCAATCCAAAGTTAGTAAATAATTGTAAAGAAATGATAGCAATCACAGCTTTTGCAGCTGCTGTGTGTTCGAAAAAAATACTCTTATTCGGTAATATATTCATTTCAAAGAAATGACTTATGTTTAATTTTGAGTTAACAAAATTATCGATTACAATAGAATCATAATTTAATTTCATAAAATACATAAATGAAATAACTATTAGAAAAATAATTGATACTAAAATAATTGAGTAATTAATTGCTAAATATTTATTTCTATCAAATCGAAATAATCTTTTCATTTGGAAAGTACAAATTATCATTACAATAACAAATAATCATTGAAAAACGTAATACACTATAGAACTGGGTTTAATTCAAAAAGAATTAATTGCTACATCATTAAAATCCGTACTTTCAAAACTACCAATAACAATTTTTTGATCATTATAAACAAAATCAGAAGCTAAGAAGAATTCAGAAATCATAATTACTGACATTATTAAAAATAAAATCTGAAAAAATAATAAGATTGATTTATTAGCAATATTATATTTAATGGAATTTATTCTTTGCATAATGTTAGATATCTAACTTCTTCAATATTTCGTCAAGACCATCATCTGGTAATTCAATAGAAGATTTATTTTTATTTTTTTTGTTAAATCTTTCATCCAAGAATGATTTTTTAGCTTGTTTTTTAGATGGATCTAACTCTAATTCATCATTTGCTCTATCAACAAATGCTTTATGAACTGCTGCATCAATTTCATATGGGGTTCAAACATCATTTCTTGCAATGAAGTATTTACCATTACCATCGTGATACATTCAATCACCTTCTTTATTTAAGAAAGCTTTATTTGGTGCATGTGATTCTATTTCATTTTTAGTTGTAATATTATTGATTGAATTATCAGTTTGTAATGTACTGAAATTTGATTCATCATTTTTAAGTAATCCATGATCACCAATTTTATTGATGTATTGACGATATGTAGTTTTTTGAGTCTTATCAATTTTTTCTTTTTGTTTTCTTGTTTTTGGTTTGATAATTCAAAACATTACATTATAAATAGTATTTCACTCTGGATTAGGACCATCATTTAGTTCTACATATTCTTTAGTATTGAACAATATGACAGCTGTTGGAATAAGAATAACTAAGGTGAATGATAGAATAGCAAAAATAATATAATAAATAATAGTTATATGATTAATAGTCCCTAGGGCATTAAGTGAATTATTAAAAATAAAAGAGTATTGACTTCCAAATGTTGTTGGTAATGAGAATTTTAAATTTAGATAATCAATATCAAATTGTTTGATAATTTCAGCTGCTGTTCCTACTGGTGGAGTTAATTTAAATAATTTATATAATTCAACCGCTGCTGCAGCTTTAATATCATCAGTTGCCAATGAATCATTATATATAGCTAATTGATTATGAACACTTTGATTCAATGTTAAGATTGATTTTGATGGCGGGATAATAAAAGCACTCAATAATAAACAAAAAGTGATTGCTAAGATAACAATGAATAAATAGTTAGCAACTTTAGCCTCATGACAAGAGTAAACTTTTCATTTATTCTGCGACTTTAAATATTTAATAAAGAATGGTGTGACAATTATTTGCAACAATATCAATCCAAAGAATGCACAAGCTAATGGCGTTAACAAAAACATTACATTATTATTTGAAATATAAGCTGTATAAAAGTTAGTTATATTTGATAAATAAAAACCTACATTTGATGCTTGATATGGCATAAATGCCATTATAGATGCTATGACAAAGATAGCGATTAGTATAGCAAAATATGAAATCTTGATAATAGGATATTTCTTACTACTTATATATGAGCTATATCTTTTTGCTTTATCAGAAATGTTATTTGCTGCTAGTTGGTATGGTTGAACAAAGAGCTTTTGTGTAAACTTGTTTTCTTTGAACTTATTATTTAATTCAGATAATGAATCAAATCTACCATCTTTTATAGAATCATTTTCCGCATTTTTTATAGCTTCTGAAATTTTATTTTTTCTAAACATTAATTTCTTATGCCTTTCGAGTTATTAGTGATTTTTCCATACAAGCTGGTATTTCAATTTGTAAATAGTCAAGGATAGTTGGAGTTATATTAACTAAGCTACCACTTTGAGCTAATTCAACATTGTTATCCATTACAATTAATGGAACTAAATTTGTTGTATGTTTAGTAACAATTATACCATTACTATCCATCATTTCATCCGCATTTCCGTGATCTGCTGTAATAATCATTACATATTCGTCATTTTTTAACACTTCTTTAGTTAATCTTTCAAGTTCATGATCTAAAACTTTAATAGCTTTTACTGCTGCATCCATAATACCTGTATGACCAACCATATCAGCATTTGCATAGTTAGCAACTATTAAGTCATATTTATTAAAGTTCTCAATTAGATAATCAGTAATGAATTTAGCGCTCATTTCTGGTTGTAAATCATATGTAGCAACCGATGGACTTGGGATTAAAATACAATCGCAATTTTCATCTTTTTCTTTATTCATACTATCTAAGAAATAAGTAACATGTGCGTATTTTTCTGTTTCAGCAATTCTTAATTGTTTTAATTTGTGCTCTGCTGCAATCTTTCCTAAATATTCAGTGTTTGGAATTTGAATGAAAGCAATATTTTGCATACCTTTCATTTTATAATCCATAAAGCCGACAATATAAACTGGGAATGATCTTTCAAATTTGAAAGCATAGTCTTCTTGATTTTGAGTGAATAAATGAATTAATTGTCTAATTCTATCACTTCTAAAATTTGCAAATATCATTGCGTCATTTTCTTTTAAACAAGTTTCAGCATTACTAAATGATTTAGGTTTAATAAATTCATCAGTAATTTTTTCACTATATGAGTCTTCTATAAATTTAACTGGATCAATAATCGATGTTGAAGGAGTTGTTAAAGTGTCAAAAGTTAATTCTGTTCTATCTCAACTTGCATTTCTATCCATTGCATAGTATCTACCTGATATAGATCCTAATTTTGCTTTATTAGTATCTAAATAATCTTTTTTAATTAGTTTAATAACATTAATAAAATCTTTCTCTTGAGTGTCTCTTCCATCGGTAAATAAATCTAAAACTGGAATAACATTATTTTGATTACATAACTCAATAGTAGCGATAATATGATTTAAACTTGCATGAACATCACCATCAGATGCTAAACCTAAAATATGAACATTTGATTCCTTAGCTTTTGCATGATTAATAGCTTTAATGATTTCTTCATTTTTAAAAAATTCTTTAGTTTCGATTGCATGGTTAATAATGCCAATCCCTGTATGAAAAATTCTTCCAGCACCAATTGTTAAATGGCCAACTTCTGAGTTTCCTGCTTGACCAACAGGTAAAGCAACCGCAGATTCACTAGCATCAATTTTTATATTAGGAAATTTTTCTATTAAATTATTAAATGTTTTTGGCTTTGCTAAATAAATAGCATTTGTATCATCTTGATTACCATATCCAAATCCATCTAATATTACTAAAATAACTTTTTTCTTATTCATCTTATAACACTCCATTAAACCTATTATTTTATATATAATAGACATTTCATAATACTATTTTATAGCATTTTTGTCAAATATGAGTAATCATTACTATTTCAATAATAACTTATCTTATAAAGATAATTAAAATGATTTTTGAATTTCTCCCGCAAAACCTTCAGCTCAACTTTGATTAGTGTATAAACCATAAGTGTCAGATACCCTAATTAGCGAAAGACCGGTGCTTGAAAATGAATAGTCTCCTATTGATTGCACACCACCAGGTATTGTTAATGTTCCGGTTCATGATCTACAATTCATAAATGTATAATTACCTATTTCCTTTAAATTAGTTGGGAGAACAAAAGATGTAACATTTTCACAATTATAGAATGTCTTAGATAATTCAGTAACTGCATTTGGAATTTCAATCACACCCGTTAATCCAGTACATCCGCTGAATGCAGCATATTCAATTGAATTTACTGAATTACCAAATTTAATTCCTGTTAAACTAGAACAATCAGAAAAAGAATTATTATCAATGGTTGTTACAGAATCCGGAATTACCAAAGTACCTGAGATTTTTGAACATTCTGAAAATGTTGAACGAGGAATTTTATTTAATCTTATAGATAAGGTTAATGAAGTTATTGAAGAACAACCATAGAATGCGTTTTGTCCTAAAGTTGCCAGAGAATTAGGCATATCCAAAGCACCACTTATTTGATTACATCCATAAAATGCAAAATCACCAATATTTTGCAATTCAGGTGGCAAAGATATTGTTTTAAGTTGTTCACATTCATAAAATGCATTATTACCAAAATTTCGGAATTTTGAATCTGCTTCAAAAGAGATGGATTTAACTGAATTCTTAATTTCCTTAGAGAAAGTATCTAGTTCAGATGAATTTCCAATTTCATAAACAAATACACCTCCAATTTTAGTCGGTATTAATAAATTTCCAGTTTTTGCTCATTCAACCCCTTCAGCTGTATTAATTCATCCTGGTTTAATGGAAATACGTCCACCTGTTGTTACATCGAACATATCATAAAAAACAATATCTTTATTTTTAACAAAACCATCGAAACCAGTAGATCATTGAGATGAATTTGTGAATAAATTATTATTATCATGAACATAAATTATTGAGAAATGAGCTGAGAAAAAAGCGGAGTCCCCAATTGTCTGCATAGACGGTGGAAGTATTATTTCACCTCACACACTCAAACATCTATAGAAAGCTTCAGAACCAATTGACTTTAAAGTATCTGGAATATTAGGTGTCCCTTTAATCTCAGTACATCGTTTGAAGGCAGAGTTTCCTATTGTAGTTAAAATAGTTGAAAGTTTTAGTGTGCCATCTAACTTTTTACAATTTTCAAATGCACTGTTACCAATACTTGTAACTGTGTTTGGGATAGTTAGAGCACCTGAGATTTTTGAACAATCAAGGAATGCATTGTCACCAATTGAGGTTACTCCAGTTTGGATTGTTAAAGTTCCACTAATATTTGAACATCCGCTAAATGCAGAATTTGGGATAGTCTTTAATTGATTAGATAATGTAAGTGAACTTATTAAAGAGCAATCTTTAAATACAGAATCGCCTATACTTGTAACTGAATTCGGAATGATTAAACTACCTGAGATTTTTGAACAACCTAAGAATGCATTGTCGCCAATTGAGGTTACTCCAGTTTGGATTGTTAAAGTTCCACTAATATTTGAACATCCGCTAAATGCAGAATTTGGGATAGTCTTTAATTGAGTAGATAATGTAAGCGAACTTATTAAAGAGCAATCTTTAAATACAGAATCGCCTATACTTGTGACTGTATTTGGGATAGTTAAACTGCCAGCAATTCCAATACACCCACTAAATGCAGAATCACCAATAGTTTTTAAACTGCTAGGTAATGATATTGTAGTTAATAATTTACAATCATAGAAAGCATTATTTCCAATACTATCTAGTTGTGTATCTCCTGCAAATGATACTGTTTTTAA
>JBOFSS010000072.1:0-6123 GCA_051651665.1 Mycoplasma sp. | reverse complement strand
CCTTCAGCCATATCAACTTTATCATTAAATGATAAGTCCGCAGAGAAGCTTGGGATCTTATTTGCGCCAGTTGCTTTTCTATTTTCTTTTTTCTTAGAATTAGTTAAGTCTTCAGATTCTAGTTGGCTATTATTTTTTTCAGATTTCATATTTTCTATTTTTGTTTCTTTTGTTGTAACAACTTTTTTGTTACTTTCTTTGGTTACTTTAGCTTTAGGTTCTTCAGTTACATTTTTAGTTTCTTTTGTTGCTACAACTTTTTTATCACTAGTTTTAGTTGCCTTAGTTTTTGTTTGTTTTGCTTCCACTTCTTTTTTAGTGGTTGTTTTCTTAACAACATCTTCTTTAACTTCAATTGTTTCTGAAGCTTTCTTAACTGTTTTTGTAGTTACTTCTTTTTTTGGTGAAGTGACTTTTGGCTTAGTAACAGTTTCGCTTGCTTCAATTGAAGCTTCAATTTTAGATTTTACTTCTTCAACATTTATTTCAGTGTCTGATAAACCATCATTTCCTGTTTTCTTCTTTTTAGTTCAAAATTTCATCCGTTTACTCCTAAATATGTGTATACAATTTGTTATTATATCAAATCTTTCCTATATTATATATATTACTTTTTACCATAAGTTTTAAAATTTGGTTTTAAGATAAAAATGTCTTTTTAAAGAAATTATTATTTTTTATAAGAATTTTTAATATTTTTTTTAATATTTTGTATAATAATTTTAAAAATGAATGAAAGGAGTTAGTTTTGAAAGAGAAAGATTTAAAATTATTACGTCAAATTGCAATTCACTTTGTTGCGTTTCCGCAATATACTATTGAAAAAATAGCTGCAAAAATTGGTGTTAATAAATCAACAATTCATAGAATTTTTGGCACTAAGGAAGAAATCATGAAAATGATTAATGAAATAGCTATTTTCGAATTAAAAGGAGTGGCTAAAATTATTGATGATAATACTAATGATGATTTCTATGATAAGTTTTCTAAAATCACACTAAAGTTAATTGACGTAAGAGAATTGATTATTTTTAATATCATCACAAGAGAAAAGTTCATAGAAAGCAAAGAGTTCTTAGACGGATTTATAAAATCGTTAGATTCACTCTTTCAAAACGGGCAAGAAAATGGTATTATCAAAATCAATATTTCACCAAGATTGATGTCTGATTTATATATTTCTTGTTTGAATGGATTATCATATTCAATTAACTCTGGAAGAATTACATTGATTGACGCTCAAAATCAATTCAACGATTTATTTTTAAAAGGAATATTAAGAAATTAGGAGGTAATATGAAATTTTTAATAAAATTACTCAAGCCATTAGATTGATTTATTTTATTTATTAGTTGTGGTTTTATTGTACTACAAGTATGATTAGATCTTGAAATGCCAGAATATATGAAAAAAATTACGGACATTTTAACAACTGACCCAAGTAATATTAAAGAAATTGGGATGTATGGTGGGATTATGATTGCACTAACTGTAAGTAGTGTTATTTCAGCGGTCATAGTCGCAATATTTGTAGCAAGAATTTCTGCTATATTATCAGCAAGAATTAGGTCTAAAATTTTTGGTAAAGTGCAAAGTTTTTCAATGGAAGAGATAAATAAGTTTTCAATTCCTAGTTTAATTACCAGATCTACAAATGATATTGAACAAATTCAAATGGTTACAATTTTTGGATTACAATCGATGATTAAAGCTCCTATATTAGCTATTTGAGCTTTAACAAAAATATCATCAAACGGAACTTGAGAGTGACCTGTATCAGTGGGTGTTGCTGTTGGGATTTTACTATTAATAATTATTTGTTTTGTTTTAATAGTGCTTCCAAAATTTAAAAAGATGCAAAAATTAACTGATGACCTAAATAATGTATCAAGAGAAAAAATTGTTGGAATTAGAGTTGTTCGAGCATATAACGCTGAAGCATATCAAGAAGAAAAATTTGAAAATGCAAATAATAACTTATCTAAAACAAATCTATTTACAAATAAAGGTATGGCAATTTTATTTCCATCAGTTGAAGCTATTATCAGTTTACTATCTTTAGCGATTTATTGAATTGGTGCAACAACTATGATAAAGAATGGTTCAACTTTAGAAATGCAACAAACTTTTTCAAATATGGTTGTATTTGCAAATTATTCAGTCCAAATTTTATTTGCTGTATTAATGATGGTTATGATTTTTATGTTTTTACCAAGAGCAATAATTTCTTTGAAAAGAATAAATGAAGTAATGAATACAAAATCAAATATTATTGATGGAGAAAAAACTTCTAAAGATGTTTATAGTAAAAACAGAGGAACTTTAGAATTTAAAAATGTTAACTTCAAGTATCCAAATGCTGAAGATTATGTTTTAAAAAATATAAATTTTTCCATTAACAAAGGTGAAACAATTGCCTTCATAGGTTCTACGGGTTCTGGTAAAAGTACCATTGCAAACTTAATTCCTAGATTTTTTGATGCTTCAAGTGGTGATGTTTTGATAAATGGAAATAATGTAAAAGAATACAAGCAAACAGATCTTAGAGATTTTATTGGATATGTTTCTCAAAAACCAAAATTATTTTCTGGAACAATAAGTTCAAATATTGCATTTGGTGAAAAAGGAAATAAAAAACCATCTAAAATAAGAATAAAATGAGCAGCTGAAATCGCTCAATCAAAAAGTTTTATTGAAAAAACAGAGAAAAAGTATGAAAATTTCGTTGCTCAAGATGGAACTAATTATTCTGGTGGACAAAAACAGAGAATTTCGATTGCTAGAGCTATTGCAAGAAAACCCGATTTCTTAATATTCGATGATAGCTTTTCAGCTTTAGATTATAAAACTGATAGATCTCTAAGAGAATCAATAAATAAAAATATAAAGGATTCAACAATTATTATAATTGCTCAAAGAATTGGGACAATAATGAAAGCTGATAAGATTGTTGTTTTGGAAAATGGTGAAATTGCAGGAATTGGAAAGCACAAAGAGCTTTTAAAAGAATGTTCTGTTTATCAAGAAATTGCACTATCGCAATTATCAAAAGAGGAGTTGGAAAATGAGTAAAAAAAATACAATTGAAACTTCTACTAAATTACCAAAAGGTCAATTTTTCAATATCTTTAAAAAATTAATTACTTTTTCAAAAAAACATTTTTGAATGATTATATTTGTTGCGTTACTAGGAGTTGGATCCGCAACAATAACGATATATGCACCTAAATTATTAGAAAAAATAATTGATGAAATGCAGAAATGAATATTTGGCTTGCCGCCATCAATTGATCCAATCTTAAATTGGTCAATAACACTTATAATTTTATATTTGTTCACTTGATTAATGAATTATATTAATAGATACATCATGGCTATTTATAGTCAAAGAGTTTCTAAGAAAATGAGAACAGACTTAAATAAAAAAATTGATAATTTGCCAATGTCTCATTTTAATGATAATTCTACTGGTGGAACACTTTCTGTAATTGCAAATGACGCAGATGCTATTGGTGTAAGTTTAAACAATAGTATTGGTACACTAATACTACAAGTTACGTTATTATTCGGTTCTTTGATTATGATGTTTGTAAGTAATTGAGTATTAGCCCTTACAGTTATTGGTTCTACATTATTTGGATTCATTCTAACTGTAATTATTATGGGTAAATCACAAGTTTATTTTAATGATCAAAGAAAATGATTATCTAAAATTAACGGACATATTGAAGAATGTTTCAGTGGTCAAACAGTTATTAAAGTTTATAATGGTGAAAAAGAAGTTACTAAAATATTTAATGATTTGAATATAGGGTTATCAACTAAAACGTTCAAATCTCAAGCATTATCAAGTTTGATGATGCCTATAATGTTTTTTGTTGATAAATTTGCTTATGTAATGGTGTATGTAGTGGGTGCTGTACTAGTTAGTACTAATCAATTCTCTACAACTTATGCAACAATAGTTTTATTTGTTTTCTATGCAAGATATTTCACTCAACCTCTATCACAAATTGCTCAAGCAATGCAAAGTTTGCAAACGGGGATAGCTGCAAGTAGTAGAGTATTTGATTTCTTAGAATTGAACGAAATGAAAGTGGAAGAAAATTCAACTATTAAAATTAATCTTAAAGATTTTAAAGCACTAACAAAACTTAAACAATTTTTAGCAAAAGCTTTAAAAGATGATCATCGATTAAAATGTGAATATGATAATGAAGAATTAAAAATCATATCTACAGATAAAACTGAACTTATTTCATTGATAAAAAAATTGAATACTGAATTTATGTTAGCAATCGATAGTTCACAAATTCAACAAATACCAAGAGAATCAAAAACTATTAATCATAGTGAAATTAAAGGGAAAGTTGAATTTAAGAATGTTAAATTTGGATATGATAAAGATAAAATAATTATTAAAAATTTCTCAGCAATTGCTAAACCAAGTCAAAAAGTTGCAATTGTAGGTCCAACGGGTGCTGGAAAAACAACTATAGTAAATTTATTGATGAGATATTTCGAATTAAATTCAGGTGATATTTTAATAGATGATGTTTCAATACATGATATGAAACAATCGACTGTAAGAGACATGTTTTGCATGGTGTTACAGGATACTTGATTATTCGATGGAACTATCAAAGAAAATATTGTGTATAGTAAAAAAGGCGTTTCAGATGAACAAGTTCTTCAAGCTGTTGAATCAGTTGGTTTAACTCATTACATCAAAACATTACCAGATGGATTAAACACTGTGCTAAGTTCAAAAATTAGTTTATCTGAAGGACAAAAACAACAAATCACAATTGCTAGAGCGATGATTCAAAATTCTCCAATGTTAATTTTAGATGAAGCAACAAGTAATGTTGATACAAGAACAGAAATACACATTCAAAATGCAATGGATCAATTAATGAGTAATAGAACATCATTTGTAATAGCTCATAGATTGTCAACTATCAAAAATGCTGATCTTATATTAGTTTTAAAAGATGGTGACATAATTGAAAAAGGTAATCATGACGAACTGCTTTCTAAGAAAGGGTTCTACGAAAAACTATATAATAGTCAGTTCCAAAATAAATAATAAATTGATATTAAAAAAAACTCCTAATGGAGTTTTTTTTAATATCATTAATGAGTGAAATGAGTATCTTTGTATTTAGTTATTTGTGTATTTAGTTTTTCAAGTGCCAAATCAAATGATGAATTAAGATTTTCATGTTTAGCTTCAGCTATCATTGGGTTAGCATTTTTAGTTGTAGCTTGTAAAGTTGTTTTGTAATCATTTTCTTTAGCATATTTTTTAACTTCGATTCTAATCTCATCATTTAATCAACTGAACTTTTCTAATTTAGTTAACTTTTTAGAAATATAGTCTTCTAAAGCTAATGGTTTATCCATGTCTTTATATCTTATAGTGAATTTCATAAATATTTCCTCCAACATTTCTAATTAGATTATAGAACAATTAATTATTGTGGTGAAGATTTTCCTTTAATTTTTCTTTCTTCACCTTTTAATAATCTTTTAATATTTTCTTTATGTTTTCAAGTTAATGCAATTGCTGCTAGAACAATTATTGATGACACAAATAAAATATGGTATATCCCATAACCACCAATAAGATAAACATCTGTTATAGGGATTTCTGACAAATACATTCAATTAATTCCTGGTATAAATATCAATATTGCAGCCATTCATGATGCAACGATACTTGCAAAACTAACGTATTTAGTAATTTTCATTACGATAATTCAAATTAAAAAAGCTATAATTCCAACAAACGGACTAATACATAATGTGAAAGCTCCTAAACAACTTGCTCCTTTACCACCTTTGAACTTATAAAATATTGGTCAACAATGTCCGATGATTGAGAAAAAACTTGTTATATAAACTAAATTATAGGGATTAAAAGATTCTGTTATATATAAAAAGTCATCTAATCCAAACTTGGCAACAACCCACATTATAAACGTTGGTAGCATGCACTTTGAAATATCTAACAATAAAACAACTAATGCAACCTTTTTTCCATACACTCTCATACTATTAGTGGCACCTGCATTTTTAGATTCAAATTCTCTTAAATCTTTTTTAAAAAATATCTTCCCT
>JBOFSS010000071.1:0-5418 GCA_051651665.1 Mycoplasma sp. | reverse complement strand
GAAGAAATCGGAAACTTTTGTTTTAGAGGAGCAACTGGGTTCAATGGAAAATTAATCATTCCTAAAAAAATAAAAGTAATTCCTGAAGGTTGTTTTCAATATTGTCAATTTGATGGTAAATTAGAATTACCTTGAGAGTTAGAACAAATAAAAGAAAATGCATTTTTTGGATGTAGCCAATTAATGGGAGACATTAATATTCCAAAAAATATAAAGGTAATATCTAAAGCGTCTTTTGCATATTGTGGATTTGATGGATTTCTAAATTTATCTCCAAACTTAGAAATCATTGAAGACTGAGCTTTTGCAAAAAATGAATATATAAAGGGTGATATTAATTTTCCGAATTCATTAAAATCAATAGGTGATTCGGCATTTATGCAATCTAGTTTTGACGGCATGTTATTTATGCCAAAAGATTTGGAAATAGTTAAATCAAATGCATTTACTGGATGTTGTAATTTGATCGGAAATTTAAAGTTTTATGAAAATTTAAAAATAATTGAAGAAGATGCATTTTCTAATTGCGGATTTAATGGTAAATTAGAGCTTGGAAGCAATGTTGAAACTATCGGAAAGTTTGCCTTTGCTAATTGTAAAGAATTTATAGGTGATCTAAAATTCCCACAAAGTTTAAAGAAAGTTGAAAAAGGAACTTTTTTGAATTGTGGATTTGATGGTGACTTAATTTTAACAAATCAAATATCGATTGAAAAAACAGCTTTTGATGGCTGTATTAATATTAAAAAAATAGTATATCCTGATGGATATACTATTGATGTTGAAAATGGTGTAATTAACACATTATTAAATGATTTGTCTAGATGTTTGGAATCAAATAATTATTTGTTAATTGAAGTTTCATAAAAAATATTATTTTTCTGAAGCGAGTTTCAAAAATTTGTAAATTTTCATTATATTAGTTTTCCCTCATTTTTTTAAATCTCTTCTTTTCGAATCGAGTTCAGGGTCCATCCATTGCATATTTTGAATTTTCATTTCCAAATTATTTGTTTTTTCTCTTAATTTTAATAATTTGCCTAATCCAAGCATTGAACACCCAATAAGCATAAATGCTATACCTAGTATTCATCCAACTAATTCACCAATATTAATTTTTCCCATACCTTGAAGTACTAAGAATGTAATACCCAAAGCATAGAAAAATAAAACACCTATATCATGAACCATTCACATTATTAATAATTTTTTTGCTTCGTTTTTCGTTTTTAAAACTAATTCTTTATCCATAAAATCTCCTTATAAATAACAAGTTATTTTATCATATAAACTACTATTTCTTTTTTATTGTTAATAATCTAATTATTTATAAATCTGATTTTTTGTCAAAATATTTCAAACCAAGTGTTTTTAATATCGCAGAAAGAATAAAGTTGAATGGCTTATTTAAATGTGGTAGGAAATAGAAATCTGTTAATGCTAGTTTAAATAAACTTAACTCTTGTTGAATCGCTAATGATAAAGCAAATATACATTCTGAATGATCTTTGCCATCGTTTGAAATTATTTGTGCACCAACAAGTCTAAATGTTTCTTCCTCGTAAACTATTTTAATAGTTACTTGATTATCCTTATCCATTCCCATGAACTCACATCTATCATTATCTGTATAAGTCATTGATTTAACTTTTAAACCAAATTTAGATGCTTGCTGTTCATTCACACCGGTTGAAGCAATGTGTTTTTTAAATACACATAATGCACTTGTCCCACAAACAGAATCTAAAGCTATTTGACTAACTTTATTAATATTACAAGCTGCAACAATTCCTGACTTAACCGCGTTAGTAGCTAAAGCAATTTGTCGATGTGCTTTAGTTGCTGCATCATAAAAAGCTGCAACATCACCCAATGCATAAACATCTGTGTCAGATGCTTGACAATAGTTATTAACAATGATGGCACCATTTTTAATTTTTTTAACATCTGTTAATAACTCATGATTTGGTTTGAAACCAACGCATTCAATCACTAAGTCAGATTTGAACGAACCTTTAGACGTTATAACTTTCTCAACCTTATTTGAACCTTCATATCCAGTTACTGAAGTTTCTAAATGAACATGGATATTTGATGATTTTAATTTATCTTCAATTACATCACTTACTTCTTTGTCAACATAACTAGCTAACACTCTTGGTAATAAGTCTACTAAATGAACCTCTTTACCTTTTAAGTGATATGCTTCTACTAACTCCATGCCAATATATCCGGCACCAATAATGGTTACGGATTTAATGCTTGGGTCATTTGCTCTAGCAATTAATTTTTGAGCATGTTGATACAACTTGCAATATTCAATGTTTTCTAAATTTCTATTTGATGCACCAAGATCAATTGGTCATGAACCTGCTGCATAAATTAATTTTTCATATTCATATACATTTTCTTTATTGGTTGATAAATCTTTTGTATAAACCTTTTTTAGTTTTTGATCAATCTTTGTTACATCTGTGTTCATCAGAATTGTTGCACCCATTGATTTTAGTTCGGCTGGGTTTGAATAGAAAAGATCGTTTGTATCTTTTACAACACCAGCAACTGACAAAGCAATTCCACATCCTAGAAATGAAATGTTATCATTTCTATCAATGGCTACAACTTCATGTTTTGGGTTTTGTTCTAATAATGTCCTAATTGCAGATGTACCTGCATGATTAATTCCTACTACTACGATTTTCATAAATTACCTCATTTAATGCTTAATATTAAATTATAGGTCAATAAAATGAGAATGGTTAATATATAACTGAGATAAAACTAAAATAGTTAGTATAGATTAATAAAATAATAATATTTAAAATTACAGTGAATCGTCTTACCAAGTGCACAAAAAAAACCACATTTTTGTGGTTTTTGTTTTGTATTAATTT
This sequence comes from Mycoplasma sp., assembly GCA_051651665.1. GTDB lineage: Bacteria > Bacillota_I > Bacilli_A > Mycoplasmatales > Mycoplasmoidaceae > Mycoplasma_L. The sequence continues at coordinate 2,524 of JBOFSS010000071.1, read as the reverse complement.
TTAATAACTATATTATTCAATATTTAAGAAAGATAACAATCTAACTATATAATAAAAAGTAAATGTTATAGTGGCCATTATTTTGAATCCATATGCTCAAGTAGCTAGTCTTAATTCTTTGGCATGAGCTTCAGAACCATCATCTGATTCAGTGGCAAAAGCTGCAATTTTTTTCAATTCCCAAAAAGACGCTATCACTGAACCTAAAATAATAATTCCTAAAATTGAAGTTGTAATAACATCTCATATAAGACTTCATCCAACAAATAAATAGATTAATAAGAATGAACAAAAGTATACAACAACGAATGTAATAGAAATAATTCCTATTACCTTTTGAATCGTTAATGCGGTTTTATCTTTCATAACAAATGCTATTATCGCCATTATTATCATAGTAACCGCAGTAACAGCGAAGCTATAAAACATTATAGATGATCCAATAATCAAGAAGTAAACACCAAATGATGAACCAAAACCAAATATAAAAATTATTCCGGATATTAACAATTTCGGTCATGAAGGCTTTCCACCCATTGCAAATACACTAACAAAAATAGAAGCAAACAATAATAAAGATGCAACTATGATCAATGTATTTGTTTCAGTAGTGCTAAAATATTTATTTGCAATAACATAAACTGAAAAACCTATTGCAAATATAAGGGCAAAACCTAATCCGCCGATTAGACATGCCTTAAAAATAAACATTGCTTGTTTTGAGTTAAATGCTTGTTTAACTCCGAAACTTACTTGTGAAGCTTCGTTTTGTTTTATATTACCTCACATAAAATCCCCCTTAGATAAAAAATGTATATAATTATTGTAATACTAATATGATAAATAAATGCACAATAAATTTAAATACTAACAAAATATTGTTTTTAGATAAGATAGAAAAAATTAAAATAATTTCACTAAGAAACTATCTTAAATCATTTTTGTTAATTAAGAACTTATTATTAAGATGTTCTATCTTCATTCTCATTGTTGCAATATCTTCGATTTTATTTTTTGTATTAAGAGATCAATCTTTAATTAATGAATGACCTCAAACAGAATTTAATAAAGGGATGGCCCTTAGTTGAGGTAATGATTGAAATCAATCCTTAGTTTATTTTTTAAAGATATTGCCATTTATTTTTTTGCTTTTATGTTCATTTTATTTTGAACAATGATATATTTATACTTTCTTTTATATAATGTCATATAACTCATTGTTAAATGTAATAGATAAAGCAATGATCGATATTTTTCAAGGTAAAGAATATATTGATAGCGTTGTTGATTACATTAAAATGAATCAATTTAATTTCACATTTAATGTCGCAGATTTATTGATAGTAATTAGTGTTTTTGGAATAGTTGTTGGAATATTGTATGAAATGTATAAAATGATATCTATAGATAAAGAAGAAGATGAAGAGGAGAATCAGATGTTTAGACCAATTAAAATTAAATCAAAAGTTCAAAGATTAGATAAACATCTAGTTGAAACCTTAAATTTATCACGTTCTAAAATCACTCATATGATATCAAATGGTAATATTTTAATAAATGATGAAGTTGCCAGAAAACCAGGATTAGAGTTAGAAGTTGGCGATATTATTAGCTACAAAGCATCAGACATTGATGAAAATTTATCCTTAGAACCATATGCTTTTGACTTAAAAATATTATTTGAAGATGATTCACTTCTTGTTGTATACAAACCCTCAGGAATGCTTTCTCACCCAACTCAACATAATGAAAAAGACACATTAATGAATGCATTAAAATATTATTCAAAGGATAAATTTGTTCCATTAATGGTACATCGTTTAGATAAAGACACATCAGGTTTATTGATTTTTGCCAAAAATGAACAGGCACAATCAAAATTATTAGAAATGATGCAAGCTAGAAAAATTGTTAAAAAATACTATACCATTGTAAATGGTAAAGTTACTAAAGATAATGCTTTAATCAATGTCCCTATTTGTAGAGCTAATGATAATAAATTGAAAATGGTAGCTGGAGAGGGTAAAAATCCTAAAGAAGCATTAACTGGCTTTGAAGTTATTAAACGTTGAGAAACTCATACATTATTAGACATTACCTTACATACTGGAAGAACACACCAAATTAGAGTTCACATGAAATATATAAACCATCCAATTGTGAACGACCCTCTATATTCCTTTAATAGATATGAATCAACATATCACCAATACTTAATGGCATATGCATTAAAATTCAATCATCCAATAACCAAAAAAGTGGTTAATATTAAAATTGACTATGATAATGAATTTAAATCAATCATAAAAGATTTAGATGAATTTAAAATTGTCTAATTAAAACTTTGGGTTATGAGGTTCTAATTTTGAAAGTTCATCGAATTCATTTTGTCTACTTACTTCATATAATGCAATTGCTACCGTATTTGAGATGTTTAAACTTCTAATCAAATCTGATGTTGGCACTCTGACTAAGTGGTCTTGATATTTATTTAAAATTTCAACCGGCACTCCTGTTGATTCTT
>JBOFSS010000070.1:0-5708 GCA_051651665.1 Mycoplasma sp. | reverse complement strand
TGGAGTATATTGTTTAATGTAGTATATTGACTTACATATAAAAGAGGCTTCATGATATCACTTAATTTAAAAGGGGTTTCCTTACTATATCTACTAAAGAAATCTTTAAATGTAATAAAGCCAATATATTTATTATTTTTCATTACAGGTAATCTACTATGAGGGTTGTTGATGAAAGTATCTGCAATTTTCTTTTTACTTAAATTTGATTTAATGGAAACTACATTTTCTATTTTAGTCATAATTCTAGTTATTCTAATTTCATCAAACTTAATAGCATTTTTGACTAAGTTGGCTTCTTCAATTTCTAAAACACCCTCTCGTTCAATTAACTCAACTAAAGTATGTAATTCGTTTTCAGTGACAGATTTTGTTTTCTTTTCTTTAAAAATTTTGTTAAGACATCAACTAAGTGGTCAACAAAGAAAATAAAACGCATACATTACATATGATCCGTATCTAGCATATAAAATATTGTTTCTTCTAGCAACAATTTTAGGAATGAATTCTCCAAAAATAAGGGTAATAAAAGTCATTACTCCTGTTGTTAATCCAGTGATTAAAGCCTCAGTTGGTGTTCCTCCAAAATGAGTCACTAAATCTGTAAATAATAATGTACTTAAAGTTGTTGCTAAAATATTTACTATTGTATTACCAATCAATATGCCTGATAATGTCATTTGAATATTATCAATAAACATTTTCACAATTTTATAGGCTAAGTTTTTATTCTTTTTCTTATAATATGTTTCGAATTTAAAGTGATTTATAGAATTTATAGCACTTTCAAAACCTGAAAAAAATGCCGAAGCAATAATCAAGAATAATAGTGCAATACCAAAAAGGGTTAACCTGAGTTCATCTGTCATATAATAAAATTATTATATCTTATTATTTTTTCAGTTTCAAATATTGTTTTTAATATTAAATAGTATATAATATAAAAGCACTCACAGCTATTGATGATAACAACCACCAATTTAGTAACAAATGCTTTATGAGTAGGAATTTGCTGTAATTTCTGAAAATATTAATACTAAATTGCCTGTTAGACATTAATCTTAACCTTGATGGTTAGTGAGTAGTACTAATCATTAGGAGAAATAATATGAGTAGATATACAGGTAGTATATACAAAAAATCTCGTCGTTTAGGTTTTTCACTTTTAGAAAATGATAAAGAATTTTCAAAAGGAAAAAAAAGAACGTACGCACCAGGTCAACATGGTAATAAAAGAATTAAATTATCAGGTTATGGTGAACAATTACAAGAAAAACAAAAATTAATGTACCTTTATGGTTTAAATGACCGTCAATTTAGAAGAATCTTCCAAATTGCTAGAAAACATGATGGAGTTCTTACAATTAACTTATTAAGAACTTTAGAATCAAGATTAGATAGCTTAGTATTTAGAATGGGTTTTGCTAATACAAGAAGAGGTGCTAGACAATTAGTTAGTCATGGACATATCCTTGTAAATGGAAAAAAACTTGACATTCCTTCAGCATTAATTAATATTAATGATGAAATAGCTATCAAAGCTAAATCAGTTGATAGAATTGACTTAACAAATGCAAAAATTGCTGAATTTGTTAAAGTTGATGAAAAAGCTAAAAAAGGTGTATTCACTCGTTACCCTGAAAGAAATGAATTACCTGAAAACATCAATGAATCTTACGTTGTTGAATGATTCAAAAGATTTGTATAATATCTACAAAACAGAAAGATGCCATTGGCATCTTTTTTTTATTTTCAAACATTTTTAATCTAATAAATAATTATAAGTAATATAATTATATGTATTGATAATAAAAAATATTTGAGGTTATATGAATATATTGACAATTGATATCGGTGGAACTACTACAAAAAGAGCGGTCATTGATAGTGAAGGGAACATGTTAAAAAAATACCCAGCCATAAGAACAATTAAAGGTCACGATTTAAAATGACTATTTGATAGTTTTTCGGACATTGATTTAGATTATGAATATATTGGAATTGATATTCCTGGAACATATAATCAAAAAGATAAAATTATCGCGCAAGCTGGTAATTTGGGCTTTAAGAATTTTGATGTTCATTCAGAAGTAGCAAAACATACAGATAAAGAAGTATATATATTAAATGATGCAAATGCTGCAGCACTTGGTGAATTTTGAAAATTAGGTGGAGAATTTAAAAATGCAATTTTTTATGTTTTAGGAACTGGTATTGGCGGCGGTATTATTATCGACGGTAAATTATATGCCGGAGCCCAAGGTTATGCTGGTGAATTTGGACATGGATGAATGTTGGATAATACAGAATGTAATTGTGGACAACATGGTTGCATTGAACCGTTATCATCTGCAAAGGGTATTACTAATAAAGTTAATGAAATAGCAAAAGATCCATCACACAAAAAATTACATAGCTTTTGATTACAAAAACAAAAAACTGAAGATCCAAGAATTCATCTAAATGAAATTAATAATTTGGTCGATGAAGAAGATGAAGGAGTTATGCTAGCCTTAAAAGAATCGCTAGTTCCATTAGTTAAACACATGTCTTTAATGACTTATGCTTTAAATCCAGAAATCATTATTATTGGTGGAGGCCCATCTAATTATGGTAATCCTTTTTTAAAGGTTATTAGTGAATTATATATTAAATCTGTAGGAGATTTCTTAATCCCAACAGTTGATTTAGTATTAGCAAGACAATTAAATGATGCAGCTTTATATGGTTGTGCTTATCATGTGATTCAATCAATATCTAACAAATAAATATAAAATTCATATAGAAAACACATTTTTATTAAAAGTGCTATAATTATCTATTATAAAAATAGGAGGTCCATTATGAATATATATTCAGGACATGAAAAACCAAACCAACAAGGACATAATGTTGTTGTGAATAACAACATCGGTCCAGTTGTTTGTTCAAGCAAACAAAGAATTAGTTATACTATACTAATGATTCTTTGCTGATTAACAATTATCGGTGGAATCATATTTTTAGTATGATCTGTTAAAAAGAAAAATAGCTTTAACAAACAACAAATTGAAGTTAATAACTCAGCTTCAAATATTGATGTTCAATTACAAAAAAGAAGTGAAACTCTTTTAAAACTTATTGATATTGTAAAAAGTCACTCAAAATTCGAAAAAGAAACTTTAACAATGATTACAAAAATGAGATCAGGAATGAATGATTTAGATATTTCTGAAAAAAATCGTTTAGTATCAGAAGTTTCTCGTAACTTAAATGTTAATGTTGAAAATTACCCAGAATTAAAAACTTCAGAATCTGTAAGTAAATTAATGACTGAAAGTGCATACATTGAAAAAGAAATAGCTGCAAACAGAAGAGTTTATAATAGCAATGTAACAAGATTCAATCAAGAAATCTTTGTGTTCCCTTCAAATGTAATTGCTGAAAAATCTAAATTATCCGCAATTCCTTTATTCGCTGCTAGTGAAGAATCTAAAAAAGATATTAAGTTAACATTTTAGGTAAAAAATGAGTAGCTGTATTAGAAAAATATATGACGAATCATCTTGAGTAGAATACGAAAAACAATTAAAAAACATCATCGATAAGTATTTGAAAGATTCAATTGCTAACGAACATTTGTTAGATGTTACTAAAAATGCAAATGAATTTAATCAAGCAAAAAATAATTACAAAAGAAAATTTAATAAATCAAAATATTATTTAATAGCATCTTTGTTACCATTCTCTGTTTTAACAGTTGTTTTTGCATATTGAAATATTAAAACATTTAAAACAATGAGTGCAACTAAAAAAAAGTTGCTAAAAGAATATGAAAAACAAAATTCAGAAAGAATAGAGTCGATTATAAAAGCGGCTTCTTCTATAAATTTTTATAAAATATATGAAGAATGTATGCAATTTATAAAATATGATCATCAAGGTCCAATCCCTGGTGGTTTTATTAAACGATTAAATCAAGACGTTGTTTTTGAAACTGATATGTTAGAAGAAAATAGAAATAAAAATGCTTACATTTCATCATGAGGGTGTTTTGATAAAAACTCTGTTATTCTAAACATTGCTAATAAAAATCATTGAATAGGTAAAAAGAATTATTCAATGACAGCAACATATCCATACACTGTAAGAACTTCCAATGGAACTTCTACATCATATGAAACATTGACTGCCAATTATCAACATGACTTTCCAGAATATTCCAAACAATTCAATGTTGCAGTTTTTTCATCAACTTGTGAAGGTTTAGAATTTAGAACTAAGCTAGAAAAAACAGGTATTTCAAAAATATTTAAAAAAGATAAAAGACCACAACTTGATAGTGTCGCTTTTGAAAAAATATTTGACATCGAAAGAAATGATGAAGCTATGGTCAGAATGTTTTTTACAGTCGACTTACAAGAATATTTAACTGAACAAGTTGGAAAAAATAAAAAGCATATTTTACCAAGTTATTTAAAATATATGAAAAAAGGACCTTTATATTATTCGGGTTATATAATAAATAAACCAATTAATTCTAGAAATAATTTTGATTTAAGTATTTTAAATAATGAAGATATGACATTAGATACTTTTTTACTTAAATGTAGAGATACAATTTGTAATTTAGTTAAACAAAGATTCTTGAGTTTGAATATTGCAACAGCAGTTCCTTTAATAGTAACTGAAGATAAAACAATATTAGCTAGAAATCTTAAAAATCTTTACAAACAAACTGCAATTTTTCCAGAAGATAAGGTATATGCTCAGTATGTGTTTAATGCAATTTGAGAAAACGAATTTTTAGTATCAGATACAGATGTTATGAACACAATAAGTATTGAATCAAAACAAATTGTAGGATCAACAATACTATCTGCCGCTATTATTAATTCATATGGTTATATAGCTAAAAATATGACCAAACCTGTATTGGTTTCTGGTTGCAGTGGGACTCACACTATAATGGTTCCATATGTTGATTATAAAGAAACAAGGGATAACGCTCTTTTCTTCTATGCGAAAATAGAAAGACCTGAATTCTATGAAAATGGTAATAGTGATTTCGATAATGATGTGATAAATTTTATTAGAAGTTTAGAACTGCCAAAACTAAAAATTAAAGAAAAACACATTGCTTGCATCTCAGATAATCAATCAGATTACAACAAGATAGTTAAACTAATTCAATTTATTGATAAAAAATACAAAAAATAGTAAAAAAAACACATTTTTAATGTATATTTAATTAGTATTGTTTTAATAACGAGGAGCAACTATGGCAAGAAAAGATGATATTACAAATAAAGGACCATTAAGTGGAAATACGCGTTCACACGCTATGAACCACTCAAGACGTGTTTGAAATTTAAATTTACAAACTGTTGAAATAAAAGATGGCCCTGGTAAAACTAAACGTGTTAAAGTTTCTGCAAGAACTTTAAAAACATTAAAAAAACATAACGCACTTGCATAATTTATAACGTTTATATCAAAATAAAAAACCAACAATTGTTGGTTTTTTATTTTTCTTTCAAAAATAATATATAATAAGATAACTATGGCCAGGTATAATTCAGAAATTCAAAAAGCTTGACAGGCTTCTCCAAATTGTCGTTGTAAAACAATTGATTGTTCTATGAATAATCATAGATTATGTTCAAAGTGTAAAAGAAAAGTATTCTACGGTTCTCATGAATCTATATTAACTCAAAATAATAGTAGAT
>JBOFSS010000069.1:0-3049 GCA_051651665.1 Mycoplasma sp. | reverse complement strand
GCTATTCTAAAATAAAATAGATTAGTTTTAGTCTTAATCTTATAAACTTTATTGCTAAAACTGTCATTTACTTTTTCTACAGAAATAACAATTTCATTTTCTAATATTTTTTTAAACTTCAATTCAATGTCTAAAAATTCCATATATTCCCATCTTTATTTTCTTAATTATATATACTATTCTATATTTATTTACAATTTCAATATTTTTTTATATAATTTAAACATCAATCTGAAAAAGTTCTATTATTACAAATAAGACTTTGAAGATAATCGTTAAAATTATTAAAATATATATCAATCATAAAAGAAAGGGTTTACAATGGAACATCTTCCAATTTCTAAAAAATTAGTTAATAAATTAGTAAAGGTTATAAGCCTTAATTTTGATGATGAAAACATTATTAAAAAATTAAATAATTTAGGTCTTTATAAAGATCAATTAATTTTAATAAAAGAGGTTGGTAATATGCCTAAAATGTTAGCAATTGAGATTAACGGAATAACTAATGTTTTAAGAATAGAGGATTTACAAAAAGTGATAGTAACCGAGGTTATTAATGACTAAAACAAAGAACATAAAAAACTATTTACTAGTTGGAGCTCCAAATATAGGCAAATCAACTTATTATAATAAAATAACTTGAAAGACATCTTCTGTAGGGAATGTTGATCGTGTTACAACTTTTGCTTTAACTTCTAGTTTGAGAAGTGATAAAAATATTAAGATAACAGATCTTCCTGGAGTAACTGGACTAAATCCTGTTGGTGATGACGAAATTGAAACTTTTAAATATTTGTTCTCAACAGAATATAATGGTGTAATAAATGTTTTAAATGCAAATACTTTGAAAAGAGATTTAATGCTAACTTATGAGCTAGCAGAAGCTGGTATCTTAGACATTATAAATATAAATATGGTTGATGAGTTAAAAAATAAAAAAATAAATAAACTCGCATTAACTAAAGAGTTTAAAGTTTTAGTTAATGAAATTTCAGCTAAAAAAAATTTAAATGTTAAAGAATCGCTTATCCCTATTTTAAATAACAACTTAACAAAACCAAAACCATTACATATCAATTATTCTGAAAAAATTGAAAAATTCATCAATCAAATTGAAGGGTTAATTCCAGATCATTCAATATCTAAAAGATTCATAGCAATTCAAATAATTTCTAACAACTCATATATTATAAATTGATTGAAAGAATTAAATTGTTATCAATCTATTGAAGAGGTTTTATGTAATTTCAATTTTACTATGTCTGAAATTAATGGAATTAGAACAACAAAACAATTATTAATCAATAAGTTGTTTGATAAAATTTTTATTAACGAAAAAATTTATTCAGATAAAATCCCAAATAAAACATCTTCTTTTCAAAAAGGTATGGATAAAGTTTTCTTAAATAAATATTGATCTATCCCTATTTTCTTCTTGATAATAGCCTTTATTTGATTTGTGACATTTTATGAGTATACAGGCGGGTGGTTGCAAGCTAAACTAGCAGAAGATGGACTTGGAGCTTTGCAAACATTAATTTCAGATTCAATTTTAAATATTAATCCAGAATCGACTACACAACTTTGATTATCAAGTTTTGTTGGCGATGGTATGTTGGGAGGGGTATTTACTGTAATCAGTTTCATACCTTGAATTGTTATTTTAGTTTTCTTCATGACTATCTTAGAACAAATTGGAGTGTTATCACGAATTAGTATAGTTTTTGATAAAGTCTTTAGCAAGTTTGGATTAAGTGGAAGAGCTATTATTAACATGATTGCTGGTGTTGGATGCAATATTCCTTCTATCTTAATGGCAAGAAATTCAAACTCATTGAAAGAAAGAGTGACAACAATTTTGATAATGCCATTTGTTAGTTGTAGTGCCAGAGTTATTGTGATCGCTTTTATTGCACAGGTTTTTGTTTCTACAGAACTTACTTGAGTTGTTAATTTAGCAATAACTATATTAAGTTGAGCTTTCGCTCTCTTTATGGGTTATTTTTTTAGTAATATTTTATTTAGAAAAAAATCAACTATTTTTATAGGTGAGCTAAATCCTTATCGATCACCAGATTTTTTTGTGATTTTTAAAAAAGTTTTAATGGAAGTTTATGATTTTGTTAAAAGGGTTATTTTAATAGTTGGTGTAGCTAATTTAGTGGTTTGATTTTTACAATCAACCACACCTACTAGTGTATTCATATCCAATTTAGATGATCCAAAATATTTAGAAACATCTTTTTTAAGATACATTTCTATTCCGTTTCAATTCCTTTTATATCCAACTGGTCTTGGTGAACATTGACAATTATCAATTAGTTTAGTTACAGCATTTCCAGCAAAAGAAATTGCTTCTTCTAATATTGCTTTAATATTTGGTGGTGAAGATGTAGGGATAGAAGCTTTTAAAGCTTTTATGTACAATATACCATTATGAAGAAGTGTTGCTTTATCATATATTACTTTCTTTACATTTTATATACCTTGTTTAGCTACTGTATCTGTAATGTGGAAAGAAGTTGGTAAAAAATACACATTGATTCATATATTTGTGAGTTTATTTGGAACGTGATTAATGTCAACAGTAGTATTTAGCTCCTCCGCCTTAATTGAGGGATTAGCAACAAGTAATCAAATGCTTAGTTTCTCTATTCTTTTATCTTGTTTAATCTTAGTTATAATCACATATATTTTTAATTATCTTTATAAAATACATAAATGAGAAAATGAATCAATTTGAGATTTTAAGCAAATTTCAAATTATAAAAAGATTATATTAACAAATAGTTCAATATTATTAAGCTTATTAATAACAACAAATGTTTTAACTTTTATTTATTTCTAGTATTAATATAAATAAAATAAAAATTATTAAAAAAAACTAAATATTTTTTTAAAAAAATAACATCAATGATATAATTATTTTTGTTATGGTCCAGTAGTGTAGTGATTAACATACTCCCCTGTCACGGGATAGATCGCGGGTTTGACTCCCGTCTGGACCGCCATGGCTCTGTAGCTCAGTCGGTAGAGCAACGGATTG
>JBOFSS010000068.1:0-3127 GCA_051651665.1 Mycoplasma sp. | reverse complement strand
GCAAAAGATTTAGATATATCATTTAATACCGCAACTAAATATACAAATGAATTAGTTGACTTAGGGATAATATCAATTTATGATGAAGAATCACTTAATAAAAAATTATATATAAATACTTGATTTAAAAACATATACAAAGATCTGAAATAGTTAATTCCAATAACGAGTAAGTTTATATATTTAAAATATGTCGAACCCATTTTATTGGAAACGACATATTTTGCTTTCTTTTTATTTAATTTAAATTATTTAGTAAATTCTTTTTCGAATAAAACTTGAACTCATTCTGATTTAATGAATGCACCCTTCAAATAAACTACGTGAGTAGAAACTCTTCATCCTTGAGCTGCGTGAGCGTTAATCTCATTGATCAATTTTTTGTTATTTTTAGTATCTAAAAATTTGTATTCATAACATTTTTGCATATTTTTCTCCTTATATTACATGTGTATTATAGCATCTTTAAAAAAACATATTAATTAAAACGAAGTTCATCCACCATCAGTTGCTAAAATACATCCAGTCATATGAGAGAAATCATCAGATGCTAAGAATAAAATTGATGCAGCTTGTTCATCAGCTTTTACATCTTTATTAGTAACTTCTTTTAAAATACTTTTAGCTTTAGATCTTTATAAAATATTCGCTTGATTTATATCGATATAATCAAAATTTATCTCAATCTTTTAACCTTAAAACGATTATGGTGTTAAATAAAATTTATAATCTCTTAATAATTCTTTTGAAGTGTAAAAATAATATATTAATAATTTGAATAGTTAATATCTATAATATTTGTTTTTGATATATAATATCAATGTTAATAATAAAATATGAAAAACAAAAATATAATCTTACAAAATCATTTTTCAACAATCTTCGACGAAGATTTCATGTGAATTTATTTTATATATGGAAAAGATAATAAGCAAAAGTCTCAATATATAGATTCTTTATATAAAACAAAATCAAGTTCATTGAATGGACACACAAATTTTGTTCAAATAAATACAGATAATTTCAATGATTCAGTATCATCTTGAATATCAAATGTAGCAAATATAATAGAAGAAAGAAAAGGTAAAAACAAACTCGTAAAATTTTGTAAAAATATTGCAAATTGAGATAAAAATAAAACACCTTTTTACAAGTTTGTGAGTTGAGTTAAAAGATTTTGAAATGTATTACTCTTAGTTACCGTTGAATCACTTTTATTTTTATTGCCTATTTTATTGCCCGAAATTTCCTCAAAAGGATGAAACAATAATGGTGTCAAAGAAATTTTATTGATTTTATTACTTATTTTTTCTATATCCTCAATTATAATGATTTTGTTTATATGTTATAGATATAGAAAAGATAAAAATAAATATATAAATAAAATATTCAAAGAATTAGACTTAATCCAAAAAAAAGAAACAGACAATTTTTCAAATATTTATTTTTTATTTGATATAAAATATACAAATTTGACATCAGAAGAGTTAATTACCTTAACACATTTTATTAAAAAAATGTCAACATTTAAGAGTTCAATTACAAATAAAAAGAATTTAATGAATTTCATATTTAACATAGAAACTCAATCTTTGTATGATTCTGAATTAATTAATAATAACATGCAAATATGACTTAAGGATGTTGAATTCATATCAATGTTTCATCATAGTAACGATAATAGTGATATTCAATGGATAAAATCTAATTTAAATGAAATCAGAGACAATTTATTAATCCATAACCAATCAAGTTATTTTTCAAGTTGAAGTGATACAACAACATTATTTGATGATTATGAACTTAACAAATATTCCCATATTATAGCTTCTGTTTGTAATGACGCGAACCAAATTATTGACTTTTTATATGAAGTTAAAACATCTTCACAAACACTTTCCAGACTATTGGATTTTATACATTTTGAAAAAGTTTTTTTAATCTTGCTTTTGAAAGTGTTTTTCCCTGAATTCTATAATGAGATCGAAATGAGTAAAAATTTTGATGATTATAGATTTAAAGTTTTTGATTATTTTAATCAACCGATTTCAGAGTGACCAAATGAATTGAAAAAAATATTTTTAAAAAATGAGTCTTTTTTTAGAGAAATTGATTTAATAAATAAATTAAAATCCTCCAATTGAAATAAAACATATTCTGAAATAAATATTAGCAATATATTATTTTTATTACAAAAAAATGAGCCTCAAATGCTTGAGATAGTTAAAATCCTCACATCTGAAGTTGTTTCAAATAAAGATTTATTATTATTTAAAAAAACTAACTCAATTTTGAATCAAAAAAAACCTAAAATAAATAACACATTTCTTTATGATGAGAAAAATGATAATATCGATAAATCAATTAATAAGTTTTTCGAATTAATCAATCAAGATATATTAGTTCCAATGATTTTAACTGATCTTAAAAACAACCCATTGATTTCAAACTTCATATTTGACCCATTAATAATAAATCCTATAAAAGATTATTCAAACTTTCAAAATCATATATCGGAAAATGAGGACATTATAAATAATTTAAGATTGATTGTTCTTTGAAAACTAAAAAATATCAAGAAAAATGTTGAAAAATTCTTCAGTGAAAAAAACACTCATAATTTCAGTGATAGAGCCGAAAAGGTTAACATTGAACGAATACAACTTATTTTTGAAGCAAATAAATTATCAAAATTTTACACAATAATAAAAATTTTTAATGGAGATGGTTTAAAAGAAATTAAAATCATCGATGTCATAATAGATTTATTAGAAAATAAAATACAAACTACACAACATAATGAAAATATGATAACTATTTCAAATATTCAATTATTGAATATAATTAAACATAACTCTGGAATTATGAACTATATAGATTTTAAGGACCTTAATAAATATATGAAATACAGAGGCAAAAATGATTAACGATAATTCGAACTTAAATATTAAAATACTAATTCAAGATAAAGAAGAATTTTATGATTTTTTATTTAAGAACATACAAAATGTTGTGTCAGATATATTTTTAATTTTTAAATTCACGCCCAATAGTAAAGATGAGTTAATTGACAAATTGCTTACATGTATTGAAAAAATTGACCTTGAATTAGAATCTAAAAAAGAGG
>JBOFSS010000067.1:0-3216 GCA_051651665.1 Mycoplasma sp. | reverse complement strand
GTTATTATGAAGTCAACAAAAATGAAACTAGCAGTTGATGTTATGGGTTTTGAAAATAAAATTTCAGAAGCAATTTGTGCTTGTGAAAAATTTTCTAAAAAAAATAATGTAGACATAATTTTAGTTGGAAAGAAAACATTAATTGAAAAATCGTTATCTTCTAAACAAAAAAATATGTTTGAAATTGAAAATGCGGAAGATATCATCGAACAGTCTGATGAAATGTCTGCTATTAGAACAAAGAAAGATTCTTCAATGCTAAAGGCGATTAAACTAGTAGTTGATAATAAAGCTGATGGTGTTTTGAGTGCTGGTAATAGTTCGATTTATGTATTTTTAACATATCAACAATTTGGTTTAATTAAAGGTGTGTCAAAACCAGGGTTTATGCCTTACATTCCAACATTAGCTAAAAATGGTTTCAATGTAATTGATGTTGGTGCATCAAAAGAATGTAATGCTGATGATTTATATAACTTCGCACTTATGGCAAATATTTATACTTCATGTAGAGGTGTTAATAAACCTAGAATTGGTGTTTTGAATATTGGTACTGAAAAACACAAAGGTTTTGAATGACATGCAGAAGTAGATAAAAAATTAAGAGAAAATAAAAATATGAATTATATTGGTTTTGTGGAATCGAAGAATCTTTTAGATGGAGTTGTTGATGTACTAGTTACTGATGGATATACTGGTAATGTAACATTGAAATGTCTTGAAGGAGCTTTAAAATCTACTTTTGGTGGAATACTTTCATATTACAAAAAGTTTCCTAACTTTTTGTTATTCCCATTCTCTGCATCAATGCTGCTATCGATGAAAAAGAAATTTGATTATAAAAACAATGCAGGTGCTTTTGTTTTAGGGCTCAACAAAATGGCTGTTAAAACTCATGGATCTGCTGATTTTAAACAATTTTATAGCGCATTAAGAATGCTTAAAGAGTCTATTGATAATAACATTTTAGAAAAAATTAAGAAAACATTAGAAAATGAATCAGAAATATTGAACTAATAAATTAATAGAAATTTTATCTAATTATAAAATACATAGACCAAAATCAATTGCAATTTATCAAGAAGCATTGACACACAAATCCTTTGCTAATGAAAACGGGATTCAAAAAAATCAACAAAGATTAGAGTTCTTGGGTGATGCTGCAATTGGTTGAGTTATATCAAATTATCTTTTCTCAATAAGACCAACTGTAACAGAGGGTCAAATGACTATTATAAAAGCAAGTTTGGTCAACACAGATACTCTAGCGATGGCAGCAAAAGAAATTGGTATTGTAGAATTGATTTTAAAAGGAAAAGGTTTGGTACAAATGTCTCCAAAAGTATTGGAAGATTCCTTTGAAGCTTTTATTGGAGCAATAGCACAAGATCAAGGTATTAAAAAAGTAATTAATATTCTTAATTTAACTTTGATAAAATATTATGAGAATAAATTAATCAATTTAGAAAAAGATTATAAAACAAAATTCCAAGAAGAAATGCAAAGTATTCATGGTGTTAGTACTAATTCAATTGAATATATTAGTGAACCAGTTGGCAAACAATATGAAAGCAAGTTGTACTATGCAGAAATGTTATATGGAGTTGGATTAGGTGAAACTAAAAAAAAGGCTGAACAATTAGCTGCTAAAAACGCTTTGGAAAAGCGAATTCAATAAGGAGGTTATAAATGTTATTTTTAAAAAAATTCTATGCATATGGATTCAAATCGTTTGCAAACGAGATTACAATTAATTTTAAAGATCAAATGACTGGGATTGTTGGTCCTAATGGATCTGGTAAATCTAATATCATCGATGCTTTAAAATGAGTTTTAGGTGAACAATCAAATAAAGAAATCAGGGGTAGAGATAAATATGATCTTATCTTTAATGGTACAGACACTTTCCCAAAAGCTAAGTTTGCACAAGTGACTTTAACATTTGATAATAGTAAAAATGTCCTTAATTATGATCAACCCGAAATTTCAGTAACTAGAAAATTATATAGAGATACTGGTGAAAATGAGTATTATATAAATAATGAAATCGCAAAATTAAAAGATATCCAAAAAATATTTGTTGATACTGGACTTTCTAAAGGGTCGTTAGGAATTATATCTCAAGGTTCAGTGAGTAATTTTAGTGAATCAAAACCTGTAGATAGAAGAAAAATATTTGAAGATGCTGCAGGAATTGGTATCTACTCAATAAGAAAAAAAGAATCCTTACGTGTTTTAGAAAGATCAGAAAATTCACTAGCTGCTATTTTATCAACAGAAAAAGAATTGGAAAAAGATTTAAAAAAACTTTCTAAAGAAGCTGAAAATGCAAAAATTTTTATGGAAAAATTCGAACGTTTAAAAGAATTGGATTTAAGCATTTCAGTTAAAGATTTAAAACATTTATCTTCAAACAAACAAAGACTAGAACAAGAAATTTTAACTTTAGAAGAAGAACAAAAAATATTAGAACCAAATGTTCAGGATCAAAAATCAAAATTAGATTTCTTAAAACAAAAATTAGCTGAAGCTGATGAATCTGTGACTGAAGAAAACTCGAACAAAATAAATTTAAAAGAAAAAATTAATGCACTTGAAAATAAAAGAGCGGTTTTTAATTCTAAATTAGAACAAGATATTTCAAGTGATAATGCTGAAATAAAACTTAAGGCATATGAAACATTAATATTAACTAATAAAAATGATGCTAATGAATACAAAAATTTGATTTCAGAATTAACTGACCAAATCGCAACTTACGAATCTGTTTATAAGGATTTAGTTGAAACCAAAGAAAAAACTAGTGAGACAATTTCAAAGCTAGTTAATGAACTTACTGAAAATAATACAAAATTAAATATTTATAATAGTCAAATTTCCAATAGTTTTAATAATAAAATAGGTATTAAAACAATTCTGGAAAACAGAGATGCTGTAAAAGGTATTTATGATGTTGTTTCTAAATTTATCAATGTTGATGAAAAATATGAAGTAGCAATTACAAAAGCTTTAGGAAAATCTGTTGATAGCATTATTGTAGAAAATTCTGAAAACGCTGTTAATGCAGTTAAATTCCTTAAAAAGAATAAAGGTGGACAAGCAACCTTTTTACCGTTAAAAGATATAGCTTCTAGATATATTAGACAAGAACACTTAGATGTTCTTACTGAATTAGAAGGATTTATTGGAGTAGCAAATAAATTAATTAAAAATGAC
>JBOFSS010000066.1:0-17172 GCA_051651665.1 Mycoplasma sp. | reverse complement strand
ACTAATAGAAGCAAATATTAAATTTTTAAATGTAGATGCTCAAGAAGCTGGTTTATTTAGAGACCCAAATACTAAATATAAAGTTCTTTATGTACCAGCACACATCTTTATTAAAAATGGAGAAGTTATAGAAATTCATTATGAAATTCAAGAAGAAAAATTTTTGATTGAAAGAATAAAGAATTTATTAAATTAATTATTAACAAAAAAAAGTCGTTTTTAAATAAATGACTTTTTTTAAAATGAAATTTAAGGTGCAACACTTAACTAAAGTATGACTTTCTGGATTAATTGATAGAAAAAATATCTAAGCTCACAAAGCTTGGATATTTTCTTAAAATTAAAATGATATTTTATATTTTGAACTACTTAGTCAAGTAAATATTTTTCTTGGAATGTTATTAATTGGATTTTGTATTTCTTCAATTTCTTGATCAGTAACTTCTAAGAAATTACTGCCCTTTTCACATTGTCTTCTAATGATGCCACTCACATCTTCATTAGAATTTCTTTGATATGAAGCATATAGTTCACAAAAATAAATCATGAAATTTAATCAATTAGCTAATAAACCTATTTCTCGAACTCAATCCCATTGTCACAAGTAATTGAATTTACTTGTAGATTGTTTTTTAATCAACTTATAAATCTCATAATTACATTTCATAGGATTCTTAGAATATATTTTTGAAATATATGTTTTTCTTGTTTTTCTTTTTGTTAAAGTTAAGAGATTAGCATATCCACTAGTCTTCTTGCCAATTACTAAACCTACTTCTCAATGTGCATAAATTGAGCGATTTCAATGTATTTTAATCTAATCCATATAGAGAATACTCGTTTGTTATTGAATTTTTAGAAAATCATAACAGTTCTTTTTCCTCCTTTTTTATAGTATGACCTCAATTTATTTGACATTTTAATAATTCGCTTACTGTTTCTAATTCAATTAAATATTTGTCTTAATCAAGGAGATTTTATGTTTGGGTGATTACTTGTAATTTTATAATACATTACTTCAATACCATTACATCTCTTATCATAATATTCGAGAAATAATTTATTTAACTCTCCATATTTCAAAGTGTGCATACAATGTTTGCATCATGTCTTTTTCGATTTTTTATAAGCTATTGCAAAATAATAAATCTGCATTCATTATTTTTTTAAAATTAATTAATGTAGATTGTATAATATAAAAAATTAATCAAAGACTTTAGGAGAAATTTTAATATGACTAAAAAAGTAAAAATACTATGAGTGGTATTGACAAGTACAATAGTTTTGGGCGGTGTCGGAACAGGTTTATATTTTTTACTTACTCCAAAAAAAACACAAAAAAAAGAAACAATAATAAAAGATAAAACTTTCAATGGAACTTTAACAGAATTCAAAGCAGAAATTAATTATCAGAATCCGACAACACCAATTGAAAACTTCGAAAATTTCTTCGGGGTTGAAAATGGTGTAAATGACGCTGAATATTTTATTACAAATTTAGACACAAGAAATGAAAGTGAAACAATGATTTTAAAAATCAAAGCTTCAAAATCATTAGATGCAAATTTTTCAACTGTTGAAAATAAAATCTTCGATATTAATCTAACTTTCTTAAAAACTCCACAAACTTTAATAAAAGATAAAGTGTTTGAAGGAAATATAGAAGAATTTAAAACAAATATTGGATATGAAAATTCAACTACGTCAATTCAAAATTTTGAAACATTTTTCGAAGTTGAAAATGGTGTTCAAGATGCAAACTACTATATTACTAATTTAGAAAAAAGAACAAACACCAAAACAATAGAATTAAAAATAAAAGCTTCAAAATCGATTAATGACAAAGGTGAAGGAATTGAGAACAAAATATTTAGCGTTAATTTAACTTTCAATAAAATTCCTCAAACAATCATCCCTGATAAAACATTTGATGGAAATATAAATGAATTCAAGGCCCAAATCAATTATCAAGACTCAATAACGGCTATTCAAAATTTTGAAACAATCTTCGAAGTTAAAGATGGTGTTTCAGGTGCAGAATATTTTATTTCTGGTTTAGATTTAAGAAATGAAACAAAAGATCTTAATTTAGAAATTAAAGTTTCAAAATCAATTGATATTAATGGTGATTTAGTTAATGATGCAACTTTCAACATAGTTTTGACTTTATTTAAAATTCCACAAACAACTATTGAAAATAAAATAACTAATGAAACACTAAGAGAGTTTAAAAAAACAATTGGGTATCAAAATTCAACAACGCCAATTGATAATTTTGAAACTTTCTTTAATATTGAAAACGGTTTTGAAGGGGCGACATATACAATCCTTAATTTAAATTCTTCAACTAAACAACCACAAACAGAAACAATGATTTTACAAATCAAGGCTTCGAAATCGATCGATGAAAATGAAAAAGAAACTCAAGACAAAATCTTTAATGTTTCTTTAACGACCAATAAAGATTGAATTTATGAAATGTTTTCTGTTTCAAAAGAAGGTGTTCTGACAGTTAATAACACTTCGACGTGAGATTACAATGAATGAAAAGGTGGTTTAGTTATTCCGAAGGAAATGGATAATATTAAAATTAAAACAATTGGTTTACCTGAATTCAACAATCGTTTCACTTTACAAATTGCTAACAAAGTAACTTCTCTGACTTTTGAAGAAGGAGTGGAATTAGAAGTAATAAATAATTATGCGTTCTCTGATTGTTTAAATATGTCAAGCGAATTAGTTTTACCAAACACTTTAACTTCGATTGGTGATGATGCTTTTTATGGTTGTCGTAAATTGTTTGGTTCAATAAAAATTCCACCACTTTTAACAGAAATAAAAGAAGGAACTTTTAAAAATTGTGTGAATCTATCTGATGATTTAGTTATCCCAAATTCAATCACTTCAATTGGTAAAAATGCTTTCGAAGGGTGCTCTAAACTTACAGGTAATTTAGTAATCCCAACTTCAACAAAAACAATCAAAACAGGCTCTTTTGATGGTTGTACTTCAATTTCTTCAATTTCAGTTCCAAACCAATTATTTGATAATCACAATACAACTTGATCTCAAGGTTATTGAAATAATAAAGATGAAAATTCTAATGTAATTAATTATCAAAAAGATATTGATATTATTGATGAAAAATTCACAATTTCAAAAGAAGGTGTTTTATCAATTACTGATGTTTCACAATGAAATTACAATTCTTGAAATGGTGAATTAGTTATTCCTAAAACAATTCAAGCAAGAGAAGTTCTTTCAATCGCTGATGACTTTACTTCCCAAATCAAAGAAAAAATAACTTCTTTAACTTTTGATGAAACAATTAAATTAACTAAAATTGGCGAAAATGCTTTCAAAGATTGTGTCAATCTTTTAGGAGTTTTAAAACTACCAGTGACTTTAAAAGAATTAGGTAAATCAGCATTCCAAAATTGTGAAAAACTTACTGGTGATTTAAGAATTCCAAATTCCGTTTTACAAATACTTGAAGATACTTTTAATGGTTGTTCTGGTTTTGACGGAAAATTAATTCTACCTTCAAAAGTTGTTGAAATTAAAAACAAGGCATTTTATGGTTGTTCTAGTTTAACTGGTGAATTAGAAATTCCTAACACTGTAAATGAATTAGGTGTTTCTGTTTTTGGTGGTTGTTCTAAAATCACCTCAATCACTGTTTCAAATAAAATATTCACTGATCACGAAACAACTTGAAGTCAAGAATATTGAAATAACCAAATAGGTTTCAAATCAAATGTAATTGATAAAGAAGGTGATGTCTATACTGAAATATTTACCCTTTCAAGAAACGGTGCTTTATCAATCAATGATATTTCCCAATGAGATTATGAAAATTGAGATGGTGTTCTAAATATTCCTTCACAAATTAACGGTGTAAAAGTTGTGATGACAAAAAACTCATCTGTAATGAGTCCTACTTTTGCATTCCAAATCAAAGATAAATTAAAAACTTTAACTTTTGAAGAAGGTATTGAGATAATTTCATCCAATAGTTTCAAAGATTGTTCTAATTTAACAGGTGATTTAAAATTACCTCTTTCTTTAGAAGAAGTAGCTACTTCTGCTTTCCAAAATTGTACTGGTTTTGATGGAACTTTAACTATTCAAAATGGTTTAAGGGTAATAGGTAATAGTGCTTTTGAAGCGTGCTCAGGTTTTAATGGCGATTTAATATTCCCAGATTCAATCATTTCAATTGGTAATTATGCTTTTAATGGTTGTTCTGGTTTTAATGGTGATTTAAGGTTATCATCAAACTTACCAAAAATCAACAACAATACTTTCGCATATTGCAGCAATTTAAAATCAATCCAAAATATACCAGAAAATTTACAATCAATAGGCAATTCTTCTTTCAGTAATTGTTCTCAATTAGCCGGTGATTTAATTATTCCTCAAGCAACTTCATCAATTGGTTCTCAAGCTTTCATTAAAGCTGGTTTAACTTCAATAACTGTTTCAGAAAACTTATTTGAAAACCACCAAACAAATTGAAGTCAAGGTTATACTGGAAAAGTTTTCAATGCTGATGTAATAGTTTCTGATATGTTTTCAATTACAAAGGATGGAGTTCTTTCAATCACTAATACTACATTATGAGATTATGAAAATTGAAGTGGTAATTTAGTTATTCCAAATAAAGTCGCTGATATTGAAGTGAAATCCCTCATAAAAGGTTCTTCAACTTTCAATTTCACCTCTCAAATTAACAGCAAATTAAAAACTATCACTTTTGAAGAAAATTCGAAAATTGAAGTGATTGGCGATTATGCTTTTGCTAACCTTAAAAAAGAATTCTTCGCTGGCGAAATAATTATTCCCAACTCAGTGAAAATTATTGCTGCGGCGGCATTTAGATACTCAACCGGTTTCACTGGTGATTTTAAATTCCCAACAGAATTAGTTGAAATCCAAGATAGAGCTTTCCAAGAAGCTGGTTTTACTGGTGATATAGATTTATCAAACACCCAAACAACTTCTATAGGTCAATACACTTTCTATAATTCTCAATTCAACGGTAGAATAATACTTCCAGAAGGTTTATTAACAATCGGAATGCAAGCGTTTAGAAATTTATCAAAAATATATGGAACATTAAACATACCAAATTCAGTTGAAACAATAGAAAGTAACGCTTTTGATACTTGTCTCAATTTATATGAAATTACTGTTTCAGAGCATTTATTCACAGACCATGAAAATGTTTGAAGTCAAAAATATACTGGTAAAGTAATCAACCGTGATGCACAATCATCTTAAATTTTACTAACATATAGCTTGTTTCTTAATATATTTAAAATTTACAAAACAAATTATCAATATTAACTATTAATATAGTTTGGGGTAGAATTGGGAAAGATATGTATTTTTACTCGCTCCAGGTCAAAATCAGAAAAATAAACTTCAATTTAAAGTAAATATTTAATGAAATTTTAAATGAATTTAAAATAAAGATCAATTATCGAAATCAAATAACAGCAATTTAAAATTTTATGAAAATCTTTGAAATTAAAATAATGTTTCAGGCTCAAAATCTGATGCAAAAACAATTCATTAAAAATCAAAGTTTCAAAATCTCTTGAATAGTGAAAAAACTTTATAAAACAATTTCTTTAAATCAAAAAATAACACTAAATGGTGTTATTTTCTAAAATGAAATTTAAAGGTAATGATCATTATGATGATAATACTTAATTAAGTGATAAATAAAAACAACTATCATCATATTTATGGAAACTAAAAATGTTTTATTTAAGATAAAAAAGTTGTATAATTATATGGTTTTGAAAGAGGTAGAATGAAAAGAAAATCTAATAAAAAATATTCTTCTTTAAAGAATAAAAGAAAGCCGAGTGTAACTTCTGCATCAAGAAAAAAAACTAATACTAGAAAGCCATCTGCATCTAGAGGTAGGGTATCTTCTCCAAGAGGTCGTAGTGTTGGTGGGATTAGTTCACTTACATCTTGAATAGTCACTAATAAACTGAAAGTAATAATTGGGGCTGTTGCATTTACAGCAATCGCTACCACTGCTATTACAGTTCCATTAGTTGTTACTAAAAAGGACAAAAATAATATTGTTGAAACCCCTATAGTTCCTGAAACTAATAAAAATACTAGTTTTAAAACAAAAACTACATATAGAAAAAATTGAAATAAATATCAAGTTAGTCAATATTTAACTGGCACATCATCAAATCAAATAAACTATTCTAAATTAACAGATTATTTAGAAATTACAAACCCAGTAAGTAATGCAAAATATACATTAGATAGTATTACTGAAATTCCAAATGGTAGTAATGATAATATTAAACTTAAAGTTAAAATTTCATACGATAAGAAATATGTTAATGGCGAAATAATTACTGGTGCCACAAAATATGAATTTGATATTGATGGTATAGTCGCTAAGGAAACAAGTATCATCAAAATTGGTGGTAGATCATGAACTGATGGTCTTAATGCATTTAAAGAGGCAATTTTAGTTGATTCTCCAAATGCTCAAGATATGGTTGTGAATCACAACAATAAAATTTTTAATGATTACTTTAAATTTTATTCAATTTTAGATGACACAATTATAACTATTAAACAGATATCTTATGACAGTGGATCACGTGTTATACTGATTACTTTCAATGTACAAAAATATATGTTACAAAATGGAACTATTAATAATGGGTCCAAATTATTACCACAAATAAATGTTGATTGTACATCATACTTAGAAGTAAGGAGCGGTGTTATTCAAGGGTTCAATTCTTCCTATACTGGAAGTAGAGAAAATCTTTTCATACCTGAAAAAGATATTTATGGAGTGAATGTAACAGGTATTGCGCCATCAGCATTTAAAAATCAAACTAAAATTAAAACTATCAAATTTGACAGCGCATCTAAATTAAATGAAATTGGTAGTGAAGCTTTTGCAGGATGTACTGGATTATCAATGGAAACATTAGAAATTAATGATAATGTAGAAGATTTTGGAATTTCTATTTTCTCAGGACTTACAGGAAAAAATATTAAAAAGGTAATCGTACCGTCATGTTGAGATGACAAACCTGATGGTTGAAGAAAAGGGTTTACAGGTGATTATAAAGTTAAAAATAGATTATCTAAACTTGAATATTGAAAATTAAATACAAGTTTTGAAAAAGATGCGCTTGTAAATTATTTAACAGATGACAAAGGTTTGAATAAACCAATTAATAGAAGAAAACTAGGGGAATTCATTGACACAAATGGTAGCGTTTTACCAACTGATGATAATTTTGAAATCATTATTAGTGAAGCGAATTGAATTAATAATGATGTTGGAATTAAATTAAAATTGGTTCCTAACATCTATTTTGATGAAGATGGTAAAACAGTAGACAATAGCAATAAGCATTTTAGTTTAAATTTTGAAATCAATTATTATGGGCAATATAATTCTATGTTCGAAATTGGTACTGATGGAATTATCAAAAGATTTGATCCAAATTGAACAAATACAGACTATGGGAAAGAGTTTATGAGAACTGGTGTTTTAACAATTCCATATTCTGTGAACGGAATTGTTGTAAAAGGATTTAAGAGCGCATCAAGCGCTAATGAGTATTCATTATTCAGAACAGTTTCACAATATTTAAAAGAAATTAAATTTCATGAAAAAACAGAAGTAAAGGAAATTAGTGATGGACTTTTTTCACAACTTGAAAAATTAGAAAAAATTGATTTATCAAAAATTGAAAAGATTGGTAAATGAGCATTTTTCAGAAATTCCTCACTTAATAATGTAGTCCTTAATAATAAAGTTGATACAATTTCAGAAGAAACATTCTATGAATGCAACTCATTAACTAACTTCACAGCAAATGGTATAAAAGTTATTGAAAAATCAGCCTTTTCAAGCTGTCCAATCACATCATTTAATTTTTCAAAAGTTGAGGAAATCGGGGATTCTGCGTTTACAAGAACAAAATTATCTAGTGTAGATCTACCATATTGTATATCAAAGGTTGGGAGAGGTATTTTTAGAAACACGACAACATTAAAAAATATAAGCCTTCCTGCACATTTTCACACAATTTGAATGGATGCAGATATTGATTGAGCCGCAGGATTAGATGATTGTAATTTTGTTGAAAGAGAACCTACAATTATACAAGATAATACTTTTGAAATGCAATTAGAAGGCCAAGTAATTGTAAAAGTAAAGGTAAAAGTAACAGGTCAATTAGTAATCCCTGATAAAATTCAAGGTTATAGTGTAAAAAGAATTGATGGATACAATGCTTTTGAACAGCAAAATAAAATAACCGGAATTGTTTTAAATGCTACAGAGATCACAAATATTGATCAAAGAACATTCCTTTCTTCTAATTTTGAACCTGAATATATGAGCTTGCCGTATGTTTCGACTATTGAAAGATCTACATTCTTTAGATTCACTTCACTTAAAAAAATTGATATTCCTAATGTTACAAAATTAGGTGAACAAGCATTCCAAGAGACATGAAACCTAAGTGAAGTTAATTGATCTGATGAAATCACAGAAATCCCAGAAAATTGTTTTTTTGAATCAGGAATCAAAACATTAAATATTCCTAATGTAAAGTATATTAGAAATGGAGCTTTTTCTGGAAGCAGTATTAAAAACTTAAATATGATTAAAGTCGAAGAAATTGGTGATGAAGCTTTCTCTAATTACTATGAACTTGAAAATATATTCATCCCTGATTCGATTAGAGTGATGGGGAATGATATCTTTAAAAAAGGTGATGATATTAATCATATTTTCATTAAAAATATATCGGTGCCTTCACATTTTGACCCAAATAAAACTACTGGTTGATGAAATGGAGTTGATAAATCTATTATAACTGTAAGAAAATAATATCAATGATTCACTATTAAATAGCAAAAAACAAAATAAGCCTAGGTTTATTTTGTTTTTTTATTTCTCGCCAGTGTTTCACTTAACTCAATGATTCTATCTCTTAATTCTGCAGCCAACTCATATTCTTGATTTTTAGAAGCTTTCAACATCATATTCTTAAGTTTTTTAATAGATGATTCTGAACTTGCTCGTTTATTCGGATTTGCTGTGTCATCATCTAGATCATCATAAATTTCTTTTACTATAGTTGTAGGAATTTTATTATTATCAATATTATATTTTTCTTGAATTTCCCTTCTTCTATATGTTTCATCAATTGCATACTGCATATCTTTTGTAAGATTGTCACCATATAAGATTACATGACCATTCACATTTCTAGCAGCTCTACCAATCATTTGAATTAGTGATTTAGAGTTTCTGAATAAACCAGGTTTATCAGCATCAAAAATAGCGACTAAGCTAACCTCTGGGACATCAATACCTTCACGTAATAAATTTATTCCCACAACTGCTTCATATTTAGATTTTCTTAAATCATTTAAAATTTTAGTTCTTTCTAGAGTCTTTAGTTCATTATGTAAATATGCAACTTTTATACCTCTTAACTTTAAAAGATCTGTTAGTTCTTCTGCCATCCTGATTGTCATAACACCAATAAATGTTTTTTCATTTTTTTCTCTTTGTTTAAATAATTCATTTATTAAATCATCAATTTGATTTTTTGTTTTTCGCACTTCGATGGTTGGATCTAACAAAAATGTTGGTCTAACTATTTGTTGAACTATTTGATTATTAGAATCTTCGATTTCCCACTCACTTGGAGTAGCGCTAACATATATTACTTTGTCGATCTTTGATTGTAATTCATCAAAATTTAGCGGTCTGTTGTCAAGTGCGGATGGTAATCTAAAACCGTAATCAACAAGTGTTTGTTTTCTACTCTTATCAGTTGCAAACATACCTCTAAATTGAGGTATTGATATATGTGATTCATCAATTACAAGCAACCAATTATTCTCATTGAAAAAATCGAATAAAGTGTATGGTGTTTCACCTGGTTTTCTATTTTCAAGATGTCTTGAATAATTTTCAATTCCATTGCAGTATCCAAATTCTCTCATACTTTCTATATCATTGAGTGTTCTCTGTTCTATTCTTTGTGCTTCTAAAAGTTTGTCTTGATTTTTAAAATTTTTAACTGTTTCTTTCATTTCTTCTTCAATAGCAATCAAACTTCTTTCATTATTATCTTTATTCATAATGTATTCATCAGCTGGAGAAATCATGATTTGTTTTAGAGTTTCATAAATCTCTCCTGTAAGATTATCTACTTTCATAATTTTTTCAACTGTATCACCAAAAAATGAAATTCTTAAAACATAATCGCTAGTGTGTCCATATGCTATATCCACTACATCGCCTTTAACTCTAAAAGTTCCTGGTTTAAGATCAATAGCATTATACTCATAATCAAGCTTCACTAAATCAGTTTTAATTTTATCAAGTCCATATTCTTCCCCAACTTTTAAGAAAACCATATATCTTTCAAAATCAGCACGAGATACTGATGCATAAATTGCTGCCACAGAAGCCACAACTATTACATCGTCATATTGTGTCAAAGAATTTATTGTTGAAAGTCTCATCATCTCAATTTCTGAATTTGCAGCTGATGTTTTTTCTATGTATGTATCAGAAGATGGTAAATATGCTTCAGGTTGGTAAAAATCAAAATAAGATACATAATATTCTACATGATTTTCAGGGAACAAAGCCTTTAGTTCTTGGTATAACTGACCAGCTAATGTTTTGTTATGAGCCATTACTAAAGTTTTTCTTTGAGTCTTTTCAATTATATTAGCTATTGTAAATGTTTTACCAGTTCCAGTCGCACCTAATAGCACTTGCGCTCTATTAGTTTTTAAATTATTTAAAATCTTCTCAATTGCTTGAGGTTGATCTCCGTTTGGAATTTTATCAGAAATTAATTTGAACATTAAGCCCTCACACATCTATAAGAATTATATATAAAAAATATGAAAGATTGCTTTCATATTAATATTATTTCTTAGATAGTTCATTGAGAATATCATCTACAACACTCTCTACATTTTGTTCAGTTTTTTTAGATACTTCAGTTAATTCTTTGTCGGAATCATTTTTTAATAAAACCTCTTCTGTGATGATTTCTGTATTATGCCCGATACCATCTTGTTTAATAGTTAGATTTTCATTTGTTGTTAGTGGTTCAATTTTTTCATCTTTCAACATAACATCTATAGTATTTTGTTTATTATCTTGATTAATTCCTTGTACTTCAACTTGTTCTTCTGAGGTGTTTATTATTTTTTTATTATCTTGTGATAAGATTTCATCTACAACAGAATTAATATTCTCAGATAAAACTTCGTTTTTGGTTATAATGATTTCTTCTGTTGGTTCTTCTTTTTTAACAACCCTTTTAATTGGAGAAGATAATCTTAAATCATCAATTGAATTAATTACTGTAATAGGTTCATCAACAAAATTTTTGTTGATGAATTGATCATCAATTTGAATTAAATCATAAGCATTTGCATAGATAGCACCTTTATTATAAGAAACAACAGATTTAATAGACT
Organism: Mycoplasma sp.; assembly: GCA_051651665.1. Lineage (GTDB taxonomy): Bacteria > Bacillota_I > Bacilli_A > Mycoplasmatales > Mycoplasmoidaceae > Mycoplasma_L. The sequence continues at coordinate 5,640 of JBOFSS010000066.1, read as the reverse complement.
CCTCAGCGATTGTAATCACTATGTTATAGAATAGTCTATCTGAATCTTCGATATAAATATTTAATGGGGCTTTTTGTTCATAACTTCTTAAAGAAACACCATCTCTCAATTTATTAATTTTGTCTAAGAAATTAGTTCAATTAGCATCCATCGATGAAATAATTTGCTTTCTTCAAATAACATTAATTGATTCTGTATCTTCTTCCTCGTAATATTTAGCTGTCGCTATTTTAGTTATTTCTTTTGTCAATAAATTAAAGACATCTTTGTTATGAAGATTAGTTAGTGATTCCTTGATTGGATTTAAATTTATATTTAATTTATCTTGAATGTCTTTAATAAGTTTATCAACATGAACTGTATTAATGTTATCTTCATCATGGTTAATTATGATCAAAACATCAACCACTTTTGGAATCATTTTTTTAATCACAGAAAGTAAATCATTTGATACTAAAATAGCATTTCTTTGTTTGTAGAATAATTCTCTTTGTTCACTTAAAACATAATCATAATCAATCAAGTTTTTTCTAACATCATAATTTGAGTTTTCTACTCTTTTTTGAGTTTTATCAAGTAAACGTGAGAAGAATTTCAAATCAATAATATCTTCCCCCATTTTATATTGAGCTTTATCGAATCTATCAGATGCAAAACGTTTAAAAAGCGAATCTTGCAATGAAATGAAAAATCTTGATTCTCCAATATCACCTTGTCTACCAGAACGTCCTCTTAATTGATTATCGATCCTTCTTGATTCATTTCTTTCTGTACCTAAAACAAAAAGTCCTCCAAGTTCTTTAACACCTTCACCTAATTTTATGTCAGTTCCACGACCAGCCATATTTGTAGCAATTGTAACAGCGCCTTTTTGACCAGCTTCTTTAATTATGTTTGCTTCAAGAGTATGATTTTTAGCATTTAATATCTTATGCGGAATTTTAACATGATCTAAAAGTCTGTGGATTAATTCTGAGTCTTCAACTGAAACAGTACCAACTAAAATTGGTTGACCACGTTCATGTCTTCTCTTAATATCAGCTACCACATATCTTCATTTCAATTGTTTTGTACCAAAAACATAATCAGGATAATCTATTCTCGCTAATGGTTTATTTGTTGGTATTTCTACAACAACCATATTATAAATATCTAAGAATTCTTGTTTCTCAGTCATTGCTGTTCCTGAAAGACCAGCAAGCTTTTTATATAATCTGAAGAATGATTGATAAGTAATAGTTGCAAGTGTCACATTTTCTGGTTCTATTTCAACTCTTTCTTTTGCTTGAATTGCTTGATGAAGACCAGCAGAATACATTCTACCTTCCATTACCCTACCTGTGAATGAATCTACAAGAGCGATTTCATTTTGATTGGTTTCATTATTTTTTTTTATGATATATTCCTTACCAAGCAACATAACAAAGTGCGCCCTTAAAGAGTTCATTAATTTATGTACAATATCACTATTCTCAATGTCATATAGGTTTTTAATAGCAAAATGAGATTCTGCCTTGCTAACACCATTGTCATTTAAATTTATTGATTGTGATTCTAAATCTACAACATAGTCATTTGGGGTTAATGTTTTTACAAAATCATCAGCTTCAATATACTGAGAAACATTCTCATCTGGATTACCAGCGATGATTAATGGAGTTCTTGCCTCATCAATTAAAATTGAGTCAGCTTCATCAACTATAGCAAAGTTTAAATCTCTTTGCATTCTTTCTGTTGAATCAGATATCATATTATCTCTAAGATAATCAAACCCTAATTCAGAGTTTGAAATATATGTGATGTCACAATTATACATTCTCTTTTTGTCAACTGGAGACATATCAGATGTTATATAACCAACACTAATCCCTAATTCTCCCAATGCTTTTTGTGAAAACTCCATATCTCTTTTAACTAGATATTCATTAACAGTTACGATATGAACACCTTTTTTAGAAAGTGCGTTAACATATGAAACCAATAAAAGTGTAAGTGTCTTACCTTCTCCTGTTTTCATTTCTGAAAAATCACCAAAATGAGCAACAATCGCACCAATCAATTGAACTTTATATGCTTTTAATCCATAGACTCTAAAAATCATTTCTCTGGCAATTGCTAAACCATCAATCAAAAAATTGTCAAGCATCGCCCCTTCTTCGATTTTAGTCATCATTTCATATGAAATTCTTTTCAGGTGTTTATCTGATTTCGAAGAATAATACTCTTCTTTGGATAACACAAAATCCGCGATTTCAGTTGCTTTGTCTAATACTCTGATAGACGGTGAAATACGCTTTATTGTTTTATTAATTTTTTTTGCTAAATCTGGAGTTTGAATCATAAATATGTATATTATTATACAATATTAGATTATTGTTCTTCTATTCTTTCTATATATCCGTCTTTAAAATAGACAACTTTTGTTGCTAATTTTGCGATTTCAGGGTTATGAGTTACTAAAATTACCGTAATATTGTACTTTTTATTCATTTCTACAAAAGCATCTAAAATTGTATCACTCATAGAATTATCAACTGCACCAGTTGGTTCATCGGCAAAAATGATCTTCGGTTTTTTTGCAAAAACTCTAGCAATAGAAACACGTTGTTGTTGTCCACCTGATAATTGTGAAGGGTATTTATCTTTGATTTCATAAATACCTAATGTCTTCATAATATCATCAATAGAATCATCCATGTTTTCATAATTAAATTCTTCATAGCTATCTTCTATAGATTTTCTTCATGTATTTGTGTTATCTTCCAAAGCGGAAAGCAATTTAGACTTCATTTCTTCATCAGTTGCATATTTGAAAATGTTTTTCTTACTAACATCGTTTAAAAAATAATTATAAAAATAAACATAATCATTAATATCCATATAAGGATGTGCTTTTATTAGATATGAAAACAAGCTATTTCCGTTTTTTATTTGATTTTTTTCTTGTTCATAAAGATCTTCAACAATGCAAAGTTCATTTTTCTTATTTTTGATAAGTTCTTTTCTATTTAACTTATGTAAATAAGAACCAATCAAAATATTTTCTCTAACTTTTAAATTTGGTATTAATCCATATTGTTGAAAAATATAACCAACATTAATTCTTCTGAATTTTGTTAGTTCGTCATCAGTTAAATTTATTAAACAATTACCTGCAACATCAACTTGTCCAGTAGTTGCTCGATCTAATCCACTAATGATATTCATTAATGTTGTTTTACCAGAACCAGATGGACCTAAAATAACAACGAACTCACCTCTCATTATTTGAATATCGACGTTTTTTAATACTTGCGAAATAATAGAAGATGAAATATATGACTTTTGCACATTCTTAATATCAACAATCAATTCATGATTTGCTTTATAGGTCATTTTAGGACCTTTATGTGGTTTGTTTAATTTTTCAATTAATTTAACCTTATCACTTTTCTTTTCAATAAAAAACATAGTTACCTCAGATGTTAATATAATTTTAATACACGAGAGGCATTACTAAACAATATTTTTTCTAATTCTTCAATTTGCATATTTTTAATATCAGCAATTTTTTGGTTAATATAAGTTAAATTTTGAGATTCATTAACAGATCCTCTCTTTGGTTCAGGAGATAATCATGGCCCATCCGTCTCTGTTAATATTTGATTGATGTTAATTTCTTTTGCCACTTCTCTTAGTTCATTTGCCTTTTTAAAGGTAATCACACCAGGGAATGAAATGTAATAACCTTTTGCTTCATATTGTTTTGCATAAATTATTGAGTCTGTGAAGCAATGAATGATAATATCCTTTTTGTTTGGATATTGATTTAGAATTTCAATAGCATCATCATGTGCATCTCTAATATGCAACATTAGTGGTAAATCTAAGTCTATCGCTAATTTAATGTGTTCATGAAAGAATTTTTTTTGAATTTCTTTATTTGTGTCAGGATAATGGTAATCTAATCCACATTCTCCAATAGCAACTATTTTTTTTGGATTTTTTTGATATATCTCACGTAAAGTGTTAATCGTTTCATCAGCATTTAAATTGTATGTTTCTGTTGGATGAATTCCAATAGATGCAAAAGCGTTTTCATATTCATTACATAATTGACTTGATTTTAATGAATCAGAAATATTAGTTCCAATAATATTGATTCAAATATTTTTTTCTCTATACACTTTAATTAAATCATTAAAATCTGAACATAATGGTTCATCAGAAAAATGGACATGAGTATCAAAAATAGGCATTATATTCACCTAATGATAAAATAATTTCTTTTACCTTTTTTGATAGCAGTATATTTATCATGAATAATAATTTCTTTTGATATTATGTAGTCTAAATCATTAATTTTTTCATCATTAATTCTTATTGAATTATTAGAAATTAATTCTCTTGATTCTCTGTTAGAAGTAGTTATTTTACTTTTAGAAAGGAGTTCAATTAATGATATTTCTTCAAATTCTAATTCAATGCTAGGAATTGAATTAAAAGTTTGTTCTAACTCTGACTTTGATAGAGAATTAATATCATCACTAAATAATGCTTTTGATATTCTAAGAGCTTGTTCATAAATGTCTGAACCATGTATATCTGTCAATATTAATTCTGCTAATTTTTTTTGTGCTAATTTTTCTCTTGGAGAATTTATTATAGATTCTTCAAGAAACAAAATTTCTTGTTGAGTTAAATCAGTTAAAAATTTCAATAAATTAATTACAGCTGCATCTTCTTGGTTTACAAGGAATTGATACATTTCATATGGAGAAGTTAATTTAGGGTCTAAGAAAATAGCGCCTTTTTCAGATTTACCAAATTTAGTTCCATCAGGTTTTAGCAATAAGTTTAATGTTATCCCTGATGCATGTGTGTTCTCGCCATAAAATTTTCTAATCATTTCACATCCTGTGGTAATATTTCCCCATTGATCAGAACCACCCGCTTGAACATAAACATCGTGATCTTTATATAATCTAACAAAATCATATCCTTGGATAAGGGTATATGTAAATTCTGTATATGAAATACCTGTTTCTAGCCGTGACTTTATAATTTCTTTCTCCAGTAAATAGTTAACATTGATATACTTACCTACATTTCTTAAGAAATCTAAGAAATTCATATTTTTGTAGTGATCCAAATTATCAACTATTTTATCTACTTGAGCATATTTCAGAAGTTGATTCTCGATTGCTTTTTTATTTTTTTCGACAGTATCAGAATCTAACAAAACTCTCTCACTTGATTTCCCACTTGGATCACCGATCATTCCAGTTGCCCCGCCAACAACAGCAATTGTTTTTAAACCGAATTTTTTAAATCTTCTTAAAAGCATTATTGCTGCATAATTACCAAGATGTAAGGAATTAGCGCTAGGGTCAAAACCAATATAAGATGATTTATTATTTTCTATTGCATAATTCAATTTTTCTTCATTGGTAATATTATTTAATATTCCTCTTCATCTTAATTCATCTAATAATTTATTACTCATTTTAAATCCTTATTTTTTCATTATTTCTTTTGCTAATTCACAAAAAGCAATTGCTGATGGTAATCAACTGGCAGATCCAACTATTGTTTTGTGTTCTGTTTGTAATTTATTTATATGCGAATCTTGTGGTATTATTGTATCATACAAATTATCAC
>JBOFSS010000065.1:0-12112 GCA_051651665.1 Mycoplasma sp. | reverse complement strand
ATAATGATTATACCTGTTCCACCAAGAGATGATGAAGATGGTATTACATTATTAGTAACCATACTACACAAATATGGTAGTGCTGCAATAAGTGCTAAAAATGGAGCACCAATTCAATTTATTCTATATAAAGTTTTTGTAATATAACTTTCAGTAGTTGCACCAATTTTTACACCAAGAATAAATCTTCCTGATTTCATAAAATCTTGACTTATTTTTGTTGGATTTAATTGAACGTAAGAGTAAAAGAATGTAAACAATATGATGAGTATTACATATATAAAAATACCAGGAATTGTTGTAAAGCTAAATACATCATTCATTGCAGTTGAAAAACCGTTCTCACCATTTAAACCTCTTACTAACTCACCAATAGTTAATGGTAAAGTCATAAGTGAAGATGCGAATATAACAGGGATAACACCACAAGTGTTTAATTTGAATGGTAAATATGGTAACTCATCACCAAGTTTCATTAATGATTGACCTGTTTGTTGAATTGGTAATTTTCTAGTTGATAAATTTACAAATGTAACAACTCATAAAATTGCGCAATAGAATAATATGTAAACAATAAATGACATGGTTTGATATAAATTACCATCTACTGATTGTTTTATATTATCGAAAACTAATGTAAAGTTAGGAATAATTGATGAAACAATACCAACTAGAATTAGCGTTGTAACACCATTACCAATACCTTTTTTTGTAATTAAATCACTTAGGAATATTGAAATATATGTTCCAGCTGTCATTAACATTACATAAAAGAAAATATAATAATCTGGAATTGTTGCTAATGGTTCTGTACCACCTGGTTCTATAAATTCGATGCCTTGTTGAGAAAACAATGCAACAATTCCATAAGCTTGCATAATAGCGAAAGGTAATGTGCAAATTCTTGAAATCATTTCAATTTTTTTTCTACCTTTTTCACCACTTTTAGATAGTTTAGCTAACGGTGGTATTACATCACTTGATAATAATTGGATAATAATCTGGGTCGTTATATATGGACTTATACCAATTGCAAAAATACTCATATTTGTTAGACCACCACCACCAAGTAAGTTCAACATCTCAAGTAATGTTGATCCTTCCACGGCACCGCTATCCGGAGTTTGGAGGAAAGGCATTGTCATTTTAGACATAAAATTGTAAAAAATGACAATCCCTAGTAAAACAAAAGTCGAAACCAGTACTGATTTCGATTTGAAAATATTTTTGATTTGTTGGATGAATAATAAATCTTTTGTATATTTTGCTTTAATTTTTGCCATAATTGAAAATTATTTAGTAATAACTTCTGCTTTTGCATTAGATTTTTGGATAGCTTCTAATGCTCCCTTAGAAAATTTATGAGCTTGAATTGTTACACCTTTCGGAATTTCAGTGTTACCAATAATTTTTAATGGTAATCTGTTTTTTGAAAAAGCACCTTTTGCAACTAGTAATTCTAAGTTAATAGTTGATTCTTTGTACTTAACAATATCTTTAAGATTAATAACATTATATTCATTTGCAAAGTTATGGTTATTGAAACCAACTTTTGGTAAACGACGATAAAGTGGAGTTTGTCCACCTTCAAATCCTAATCTAACTTGTCCAGATTTTCTAGCTTTTTGTCCATCTTGACCACGACCTGATGTTTTACCAAGACCAGAACCATGTCCACGACCAACGATTTTACTTTTATGGTTTCTAGAACCTTTAGTATATTTTAATTCATGTAATTGCATTTTTTACCTCTTACCCAATTTTCTTATCTCTTAAATTAGAAATTTGTTTTGGTGTATATTGTTCTTCTAAAGCTTTAACAGTAGCACGAATAGCATTTAAAGGAGTTGTTGATCCTAATGCTTTAGTATAGATATCAGTATATCCAGCTAATTCAACAACCGCACGAACTGAACCACCAGCGATGATTCCAGTACCTTGAGGAGCTGGTTTAATTAAAATTTTAGATGCACCTAAACGACCAATATTTTCATGGTAAACAGTTCCTCTTTTAGTCATTTTAACTTGATGAATATTGTTGTTCGCATTTTTGATTGCTTTTTTGATTGCATCAGGAACTTCGATTGATTTCCCTTTACCGAAACCAACACGTCCTTTTTTATCACCAATAACTACAATAGCACTAAATCTCATGGATCTACCACCTTTAGTAGTTTTTGAAATACGTTTAATTTGAACAACTTTTTCTTCAAATCCAACTGGAGATAATGATTTTCTAACCATAGGTTTAGAATTACGGTTATCTTTTCTTTCAGTTTTGTTATCTTGAATAGTAGTTGTTTCTGCTTTTATTTCAACTTTCGGAGCAGCTTTTGCTTCCTCATTTTGAATTATTTCATTTTCTTGATTCATATATTCATCCTTCCTTAAAACTTAAGTCCTGCGGCTCTTGCTGCATCAGCAAGTGTTGCAATTCTTCCATGGTATTTAGATCCACCACAGTCAAATGAAACTGCAGTCGCTCCAACTTTAAGAGCTTTTTTAGCGATATCAGTTCCAACTTTTGCTGCATTCTCTTTATTACCATTTTTTAATTTTAATTGTAAAGAACTACTTGAAGCAAGGGTCACACCTTTTTCAATATCTATTAATTGAGCTGTTATATGTGCATTTGTTTTTGTTACTAATAAACGTGGTAGAGAATTATCAATTTTATTCAATTGAACAAGTTTTCTTTTTTGTCTAATTAGTCTTTGTTTATTACGATCAAAATTTATTCTTTTCATTATTCTCTCCTATTTATCAGCTTTCTTACCAGCTTTACGGATAATTTGTTCATTTTTAAATAGAACTCCTTTTCCTTTATATGGTTCTGGCATACGGTAAGATCTAATTACTGCACATAATTCACCAACCATTTGTTTGTTTGGTCCACTTACATTAATTTCAGTAGCAGTTGGAGTTTCAACTTTAACTGTTTCTGGAATGTCTAATTCTACAGGATGTGAGAAACCTAAAGCTAAAACTATTTTTTTACCTTCAACTTTAGCTTTATACCCTACACCTTTTAAAACTAATTCTTTTTTAAATTCTTCAGTTACTCCGATTAATGCATTTGAAATATTTGCATTAACTGTTCCATGAAGCATTTTTGTTTGTTTGATTTCATTTGCTCTTGTTACAACTATTTTGTTATCGTTACATTCAACTTTAACCATTTTATTATTGTAATCAATTTTTAGTGTTCCTTTAGGACCAGTAACATTTACGCATGAAGGTTGGATATCAATAGTTACACCATTTGGTACACTAAGAATTCTATTTCCGATTCTTGACATATTAACCCTCCCTTATCACACGTAGGCGATTACTTCGCCACCGATGTTATTTTTTCTTGCTTCTTTATCAGTCATCACACCTTTTGATGTTGATATTAATGCGATACCTAAACCATTTAAAACTTTAGGTAATTTTGTTGATTCACTATATACTCTAAGACCTGGCTTTGAAATTTGTCTTAAACCGTGAATTGCTGATGCTTTGTTTTTGTATTTTAGTTTAACTTCTGTGAAAGATTTCGAATCTTCTGTGGTAACTGTGAAGTCTTTAATATAACCTTCATTTTTCAAAACTTCAAGAATAGCTGTTTTTACATTAGATGTTTGAACAGTAATTGATGGTTTGTAAGCTTTTTTTGCGTTACGAATTTTTGTTAATAATTCTGCGATTGGATCTGTATGCATGTTATTCTCCTATCATGATGCTTTCTTAACACCTGGAATTGCGCCTTTGTATGCTAAATCTCTAAAGCATAAACGACAAATTCCAAATTTTTGATAAACAGCGTGCGGTCTTCCACAACGTTCGCAACGTGTATATTCTCTCACTTTGAATTTTTTGTGTTTTTTTTGTTTTTCTATTAACGATTTTTTAGCCATATTATTGTTTTGTTACCTTTCTGATTGGGGCACCAAGTTTCAATAATAAACTTAATGCTTGCTCATTACTTTCAGTTGAAGTTACGAAGGTAATATCATACCCTCTAATTCTTTTAACATCATCATAAACAATTTGTGGGAAAATGATTTGTTCTTTAATACCCATTGTATAATTTCCACGACCATCAAATGAGTTAGGATTTAAACCTTTAAAATCTCTAACACGAGGCAGTGCAACATTAACTAATAAGTTTAAGAATTCTCACATTTTTTCACCACGTAAAGTTACTTTCGTTCCAATTCCTTGACCTTCACGAACTTTATAAGTTGCGATTGATTTTTTAGCTTTTGTAATTAATGGTTTTTGACCAGTTATGATTTGAAGTTCATTTACAGCTGCATCAAGATTTTTTGAATCTTGAGCTGCGTCACCAATACCTGCATTGATCACAATTTTTTCTAACCTAGGAACTTGCATTACTGATTTAAGGTTAAATTCCTTTTGCAATTCAGGAACGATTTCATTAATATATTTCTTTTTTAATTCTGTCATCTTACCCTCCTATTTAGATTTTTCGCTTAAATTAGTTTTTGATTTTTTAGTAACTCTTGATTTAACACCATCTTTAGATATTACATAGCTAACTTTTGTATTAGCGTTTTTGTGTTTTGCATCCATTAATGCTAATTTACATAAATAAATTGGAGCTTCAACTTGGATGATTCCACCTTTTTCTTCACCGTCTTTTGATTTAACATGTTTTTTAACAAAGTTTAATCCTTCAACAATTGCTTTTTGATTCTTGATATCTATTGATAAAACAGTACCTTCAGATCCTTTGTGTTTTCCAGAAATAACACGAACTTTATCACCTTTAATAATTCTATTCATTGTAACCTCCTATAACACTTCCGGAGCTAGTGATACTATTTTAGAGTATCCTGCGTCTCTTAATTCTCTAGCTACTGGGCCAAAGATACGAGTTCCTCTTGGAGTTTTATCGTCTTTAATTAAAACGCAAGCGTTTTCATCAAATTTCAATACTGCTCCAGTGTTTCTTACAACACCTTTTTTAGAACGAACAACAACTGCTTTGAAAATTTGTCCTTTTGTAATTGTTCCACCAGGGGCACATTTTTTAACAGAAACTACTACTACATCACCGATGAAAGCGTATCTTCTTTTTGATCCACCTAAAACCTTTATAACACCAACTTCACGAGCGCCAGTATTATCTGCGACTTTAAGTCTTGACATATGTTGAACCATAATATTCTCCTTATTTCTTTCCTATTTCGCTTTTTCGATAATTCTATTTAATCTGAAACATTTAGTTTTTGATAAAGGTCTAGTTTCAATAATTTCAACTTTATCTCCAACTTTTGCTTCTTCATTTTCATCGTGAGCATGGTATTTTTTGTGTTTAATAACCAATTTTTTATATAATGGGTGTTTAGATTTTGTTTCCACATCAACAGTTATTGTTTTTTGCATTTTAACAGAAGTTACAACTCCGGAAAGTAGTTTTCTACGATTAATTCTTTCATTTTGATTAGTCATTGTTTACTGTTCCTTTCTTGTTTTCTGTGTTCCCAGTTTCTTTGCTTGCGATTGATCTTTCATTTAATATAGTAAGAGATCTTGCAATTGTTTTTCTTATTTCAGGAATTACATGAAGTTTTTCAACTTCACCATTAGCAACATTAAAACGAATTTGTAATAATTGTTGTTTACACTTAGAGATTAATTCTGCTAATTCAGCATTAGTTTTTTTTCTAAGATCTTTAGTCATATTACTTGCCATTTGGTAATTCTCCTTTTTTTACAATTTTTCAAGATGTTCCTAATTTATTACCTGCAGCTTTTAAAGCATTTCTACAAATATCTTCTGGAACTCCTGCAATTTCAAACATAACAGTTCCGTCTTTTACAACTGCTACTCATTTGTCTGGTGCACCTTTACCTGAACCCATACGAACTTCTAATGGTTTTTTAGTCATAGAAATGTGTGGGAAGATTCTGATTCACATTTTACCTGTTTTACCAAGTCTTTTACTAATAGCAATACGAGCAGCTTCTATTTGTCTTGAGTCTAATCATGCACCTGCAGTAGCCATTAATCCGAATTCACCGAAAGCAACATATGTGTTACCTTTAGCTTTTCCTTCATAACTTACTTTATGAGGTTTACGATATTTTGTTCTTTTTGGTTGTAACATAGTATCTTACTCCTTTGGTGCTACTTTTGATTCACTAGCTGTCGCTGGCTTTTTATAATTATTTTTTGGTTTGTTGTTAGAATATCTTAACGCAGATTGCGAAGAAGGTGCTTGATTACAAACTTTTGAAATTTCACCTTTTTTGAAAATGGTTCCACGATTGATTCATACTTTAACTCCGATAATACCGTAAGTAGTATGTGCTTCTTCTAAAGCATAATCAATGTCAGCTCTTAGAGTTGATAGTGGGATAACTCCTTCAGAGTACCCTTCTTCTCTAGCCATTTCAACTCCACCTAAACGACCTGATACACGAGTTTTAATCCCTAATGCTCCAGATCTCATAACTTTCTTAATTATTTGTTTTTGTGCAGTTCTAAATGAAACTCTTTTTTCAATGCTATCAGCAACTTCTCTTGCCGCTAATCTTGCATTAACATAAGTATTCACAATTGGAATAAAATTTAAATTGAATTTATAATTTCTTCCACACATTTTATTTAAATCAAGAGTTATTTTTTTAACAGTTTCTTGATCACCGAATAAACCAGGTTGAGCAGTATTGATAAATAAATTTACTTCTTCATTTTTTCTTTCAATTTGAACTCTTGAAACAGATGCTAATTTTCATTTTCTCTCAAAGTAAGTACGAATTTTATCATCTTGCACTAATCATTCAGCTGTTTGTTTGTTACTGTTTGAAATTCAACGAGATTCTCACTCTTTGTAAATTCCGTAACGTAATCCGTTTGAATTAACTTTTTGTCCCATAGATTATTCCTTACTTTCCTTTGCAACTGTTGATTTTTTAGCAGTTGGTTTTTTTGTTGGTTCAGATTTAACTTCTTTTTTAGTTTCAACAACTTTTGGAGTTGGTTTAACATTATTTTGTTTTTTGTTTTTAGAATTTGATTTTCTATTTTTGATAGCTTCTAATTCTAATTTTCTTTCATCTTGGTTATCACTTAAATGAATTTCTAAATGAGTTGTACGTTTTTTAATTAAATCCGCAGAACCTCTAGCTCTAGGCATCGTTCTTTTTAGTGTAGGCCCTTGATTAGCAAATATATTATAAATATATAATTTTTCACCATTCATAGCATGATTGTTTGTTGCATTAGCAATTGCTGAATTTAATAATTTCTTAATAATTGGAGCAATTTTTTTATCAGTATTATTTAATATGATAAGAGCTTCAGTAACTGGCTTATTTCTAATAAGGTCACATACTAATTGAGCTTTACGATGAGATATTCTAATACCTCTTTGAATAACTGTATTTATCATATGTTCTCCTATCTCTTAGCCTCAGTATGTTGTTTGAATGAACGAGTTGGAGCAAATTCACCTAATTTTCTTCCAACCATATCTTCACTAACAAATACTTTAATGAACGCTTTACCATTGTGAACTTCGAATGTTAATCCGATGAATTCAGGGAAAATAGTACTACGACGCGATCATGTTTTTATTGGTTTTTTCTTATCAGCAGCATTCATATCAACTACTTTTTTCATCAAATGTTCGTCGATGAATGCACCTTTTTTTAAGCTTCTTGACATAATTTATTCCTTCCGTTTCCTATTTTTTACCTTTTCTTCTGATTATTAAATCTGAAGAATGTTGTTTTTTCTTTCTAGTTTTAACACCCATGTGTCTTTTACCTCAAGGAGTTCTAGGAGCATCTTTACCAATTGGTTGACGACCTTCCCCTCCACCATGTGGGTGATCATTAGGGTTCATAGCCGAACCTCTAACTGTTGGTCTAATACCAAGGTGTCTGTTTCTACCAGCTTTACCTATATTAACTAGGTTGTGATCTTCGTTAGAAACTTCCCCAATAGTTGCACGACATAATTTAGGTATTTTTCTAACTTCACCAGAAGCCATTTTACAAATAACATATTTTTCACTCTCGTCAAAACCAAGTATTTGAATTTTAGTACCAGCACTTCTCGCTAATTGTCCACCATGTCCAGGAGTTAATTCAACGTTATGAACTAATGTACCTTCTGGGATTAAATATAATGGAAGACAGTTACCGATTTGAATATCAACATTTTCAGTTCCAGATATAATTTTATCTCCAACTTTAATTCCTTTTGGAGCTATGATATATCTTTTTTCACCATCTTTATAAAATACTAATGAAATAAAAGAAGTTCTATTTGGATCATATTCCACTGATTTAATTGTTCCTTCAATTCCATCTTTGTTACGTCTGAAATCAATTAAACGATATTTAACTTTGTGTCCACCACCTTGGTGTCTTACAGTAATTTTACCCTGGTTATTTCTACCAGCATGTTTTTGTAAAGGTACAAGTAGAGATTTTTCAGGAGTTCCTGTTGTAAGTGTAGCTTTGTAATCAATCATTACAGTTTGTCTAACACCACTACTTCTACTTTTTATTCTTTTTATTGCCATACGTGCCTCCGTTGCTTTTCGACAAATTCTTATTTATCTTCTTTAGTTTCTTCTGCTTTTACTTTTTTAGCTTTTGGTTCAGCAGTTTTTTCTTCAGATTCAGTTTTTTCTTTTTTAACTTTTTTTGATGCGCTTTCGTCTGCATGCATTTGTTTTGCAGCTTCTTCAATTTCATCTCTAGTTAAAGCGATTTCAGTACCTTTCGGTAATGTGATATATGCTAATTTCAATCATTTAGAATAACCAGGAGTTGCAGTTCCTGTTCTAATAGCTTGTGGTTTTCTATTTACAACATTAATTTTTTCAGGATTAACATTATAGATTTCAACAAACGCTCTTCTTACATCATTTTTATTTGCACTTCTATTTACAACAAACACAAGACATGAAGGGTCTTGGAATTTTCTAGTTCTATAACTTTTTTCTGTATGATGAGGTTTAATAATAATATTATTTAATTCCATTATGCTACAATCTCCTTCATTTTATTAATTGAGTCTTCTTGAATAATTACAGCATATGAATGCATAACATCTCTTACTGAGACTTTGTTTCAAGTTTTTGTAGTTACTTTTGGAATGTTGTTAGTTGAAAGTTCAATATTATCAAATTCATTTGTAATCACTAAAACTTTTTTGTTCGCTAGATTAGCTTTTTCAAAGAAATTTACCATCGCTTTTGTTGAAGGTGTTTCTAACTTCGCTTTATTATCTAAACCAAATAAAACAGTATCGTTTAATTTTAATGTTAAAGCTGATTTAAGAGCTAATTTAAATACTTTAGAATTAACTTTTTTAGTATAGTTTCTGTTAGGTTTCGGACCGAATACAACACCACCACCAACTCAGTGTGGATTTCTTGTTGACCCAGATCTTGCTTGACCTGTATGTTTTTGTTTTCTTGGTTTTTTACCACCACCACGCACTTCACCTTTTGTTAAAGTTGAGTGAGTTCCTTGACGCATTGATGCTTGTTCAGCAATAACACAATCAAACATTGCTTGTTTGTTAATTTTGTCAACGAATAAAGATTGATCTACTTTAATTGAACCTTTATCGTTTCCATTAATATCAAATAATTTAATATCTGCCATTGTAGAGTCTCCTTATTAATTTACTTCTTGTTGAACGTTTTCTTCAGTAACTTCTTCAACTTTAACTTCTGTTGCATTTGCAGCTTTTAAATTAACAAGGTTAACTTCTGTTCTTGCAGTAGGTTTTTTCTTTGCTAATTTTAAACAAACTAATCCTTTAGCTGGTCCAGGTATTGCACCATGTACTATGATTAAGTTTTTTTCTTTAATTACATCTAATACCAATTGATTAGAGATAGTAATTGTTTCATGACCGTAATGTCCAGGTAGTTCAGTTCCCTTGAAAACTCTTTGAGCTTGAGAACCACCACGTCCACCAGATATTGACCCAACATATCTATGCGGGTATCCAGCACCATGACCTAATGGACCAACTGAAAAGTTATGTCTTTTAATTGATCCAGTAAATCCGTGACCTTTACTTATTGCTTGTGCATCTACATATTGACCTTGTTCAAAAACGTCACATGTGATTTGGTCACCAACATTGTATCCTGTAACACCTTTAAATTCTTTAACGAATCTTTTTGGTTCAGAATTTGCTTTTTTAAATTCACCCATTTTTGGTTTGTTAAGGGATTTTTCCTTAACAGTTTGATATCCAACTTTCGTTGCATCATAACCATGTTCTTTTGCATTCTTAACTTCTAACACTTGATTTGGTTCGATGTACACAACTGTTGCTGCATACTTTCTACCGTTTTCGTCGAATAAACTTGTCATTCCAACTTTTGTTCCTAAAATCATTTTCATATTGTTCTCCTAGTACTTCTTAGAATTAAGACTTAATGTAAATTTCAATTCCTGTTGGAATAACTAATCTTTTCAGACCGTCAATCGTTTCAGCTTGTGCGTTAGTTAAGATGATTAATCTTTTGTGAGTTCTTCTTTCGAATTGTTCTCTACTTGATTTATTTACATGGGGTGATCTTAAAATTGTAAATATTTCTTTTTTTGTTGGTAAAGGGATTGGTCCCTTTACTGTTGCATTTGTTTTTTTTGAGATTTCAACTATTTTCTTAACTGATTGATCCAATAATTGGTGATCGTAAGAACATAGTTTGATCCGTATTTCTTGATTCATAATTGTTGCCTTTCTAAATTACTGTTTGAATCGGCTTCACATTCTAGTTACCTGATACTTGACAACTTGTTTTGGTGTATCAGCAATCTATAAAGTAAAAAAACCATATATATGATACCACATAATATACGATTTTTAAAAATAATTGGAGTTTTTTTACATGTAAATAAATTGATAGTAATTTAATTCTAATTTATTACAAATTCATAACTAATATAAAGATATATATTTATCTATATAATATGTTTTTGTTTAAGCTTCTTAAAGAAAAAATAAATTCTGATAATAGATGGTTTTAATGATCACCCATATTCTTTATACGGTCCAATAGGTGGCATTATTTTTCCAAAACAAACTAAATGTTGTTTATTTTTATCCATTTCCTCATCTTGTCAATCGATACTTTTTATTGAGTTAAGTATTTTAATTAAATATTTATCAGAAACTTTTCATGAAATTAATACATATATTATTGTTAAAAATGAAATGGCGCCTATATATATTAATAAACTAGTTAAAGATAATTTTGAAATATCATTACCTAATTTTTCTTGTGGAACAACATAGAGGTAAATCCATAATATGAATGAAATGATTGTTGAAATTATAATAAATAACATTACAGAATTTAAAACTAATGATTTCTTTCAAATTGATGAAAATTCTTTTTCAAGAATTTTTGCATTAACTTTTTGGGATTCATTCATAAATTCTCTTCTATTCGAATTCTATTGTTGAAGGTGGTTTTGAAGTACAATCATACAATACACGATTAACATGTTTGACTTCATTAATAATTCTTGAAGTAACATTTTCAATTAATTCTCATGGAAGTTTTGAACTTTTAGCTGTCATGAAATCATCTGTTTCAACAGCTCTCAATACAATCGCATAGTCATATGTTCTCATGTCGCCCATAACTCCAACCGATCTCATATTTGAAAGTGCAGCAAAATATTGTCCGATATAACTATTTAATCCCATCTTTTCCAATTCTTCGCAGAATATAGCATCAGCTTCTTGAACTATCTTAATTTTTTCTTCTGTTATATCACCAATTATTCTAATAGCTAGACCAGGGCCGGGAAATGGTTGACGATATGCCATTTTATTTGGTAATCCTAATTCAACAGCCACTTTCCTTACTTCGTCTTTAAATATTTTTCTAAGTGGTTCAATAATTTCTTTGAAATCAACATGATCAGGCAAGCCCCCAACATTATGATGTGATTTAATTACAGCAGCATCTCCATGACCAGATTCTATAACATCAGAATAGATAGTGCCTTGAACTAAAAAATCAACAACACCAATTTTTCTAGCTTCTGATTCAAATACTCTAATGAATTCTTCGCCGATTATTTTTCTTTTTGTCTCTGGATCAGAAAC
>JBOFSS010000064.1:0-2055 GCA_051651665.1 Mycoplasma sp. | reverse complement strand
AAATAAATAGTTACATGAAGTACTTTATTTTACTTTCTAATTTATTATATAATTTCTTTTCCTTTATCATCTCCTTTTTGTTTTAAATTAATGTTACACGATCTTTCACCTAAAAATAAACTATTGCTCTATAGTAGTTAAAGATATAATAATAGTTAAATGTGTTTTTTATTTTTCGCAAAAAGCAAAAACAAAAAAGTTTTTTTTGAAATTTCATCAAAGACACATTATGCAAGTAATACAAGTGAATTCTAAATAATATTATTAACTATTGTATATAGTATTCATACATAGAAACAGATGAAGAAAGAAAAAATGAAAAATAATGAAGTAAAAATTCCCAATAAAATACGATAATGATAATTTATAAAAAGAAAAATGATTTAAATTTAACCAATCCTACAATATTGCACATTTATTATTAGGGTATTAGATTATATGTGTAGATCGAATAGATATTAGCTATTCTAACCAAGGTATTTTTTAAGCATCATCCTTTACCTTTTTGAGAAAGCTATATATGAATTAAAGATTTGAATATTCTGATAAAATTAATGATTAAATTGGAGATAAAATTAATACATTTATTAAAATTATTAATATTTATGCTTTATAAGATACTTAATTCAATATAATTAAATAGTTTATGAATATCGAATTTGAAGAAAGCTGAGAAAAGAATAAGAAGGATGAGAATGATCAAGAGCAAAGTAAAATCATATCAATTCCTGTAAAAATTTTATTTGAGACTCAAAGACAGGAACTACCAGAGATTAAACCTGAAAAAAATGATTGTAAAGAAATTTCAATGACTGAAGATCCCAAAAAAGAAATGAAGAAGATTTGACTATTCGATCAAAAGCAAATTTCTATTTTTAAACTATTTTGCCATTTAAGTGAAAAAACTGAAGTGTTTCTTATGATTTTAGGTGTGATTGGTAGTATTGGTGCAGGATGAGCAGGACCATTAATGGGATTACTAATTGGGGATGCAACATCTAGTTTCGCTGATACCTCAGATTCAAATATGGGAGACAAATCAGATGAAGAAAAAATGGCTTTTTTGCAAACATTTGTGACAACTCTTAGTAAAATGGTAAATAAGTTTTATTATATAGGGGCAGGGATGTTTTTAACAAACTTTATGATGACTTCAATGTGGCAATTTGCAGGATTAAGACAAATGCATCATCTAAAAGAAAAATACTTTTTGTTAATTTTAAAACAAGAACAAGGATGGTTTGACTCAAATAATGCTTATGAATTTGCAACAAAAGTTCAAGCACAATTAGATCAAATTGAGTGAGGTTTGGGAGAAAAGCCAGGGCAACTTATTCAATGCTTATCTCAAATTATTTCTGGTATTATTATAGCGATGATTACTTCTTGGAAATTAACATTAGTTATATTATGTATTTGCCCATGTATTGTATTTTGCTTTTTCTTTTGAGTAACTTCAATGAAAAAGGCAACCTTATGAAGCATGAAAACATATGAATTAGCTGGAGGTATTGCAGAAGAATTGTGATATAACATCAAAACAGTTGCTTCTTTTGTTAATTTTGATTATGAAAATGAAAGATTTGGAAAATATATAGATAAAGTACATGGTTATGAAGTGGAGAAGGCATTGAAATTAGGGGGAAGTATTGGTGGTGTGTTATTTTTTTTATATTTTTCATTTGTAATTGCTATTTTATATGGTAAAACATGAATTGTTGATGGAGAAACAAATTCAAATACGGGTGAACCTTTTCAATCTGGAGATGTTATGACTGTTCTGTTTGCATCTATTATGGCTATAATGTCACTAGGAACAGTAGCACCCTTTGTTAAAGTTATCCAAGATGCTTGTATGGCTTCAAGTGATTATTTTACTTTATATGAAAGAGTTCCTCAAATTGATTGAACAAATTCTACTTTTAAACCACCCAGAGATGAAGTAAAAGGAAAGATTGAGTTTAAAAATATATCATTTATTTATCCAAGTGATGTTAATAAAAGAAAAATACTTAATGAATTAGATTTGCTTTTTGAACCCGGGAAAAAAGTTGC
>JBOFSS010000063.1:0-3763 GCA_051651665.1 Mycoplasma sp. | reverse complement strand
AATATTCTTCTGGCGGAATTTTCAACAAATTTTGCATTATTTTCATTAAAAACTTGATGTCATAATTCCTCATAATGAGTTTTAAATTGCCCTTTACTAATATTTAGTATTTTTGAAACACTCTCATTTTTTTGAATTTTTCAAAATGTAGAATTGATTTCTTTGTTTGGTTCAGAATTGTTAGAATTTCTATCACGCAACATTTTTGAGTTAATGATTCTCCCGAAAAAGAATAAGTTGTGACTTGTAACAAACATTTGTTTAACATGCTTAAGTTGGTACATTTTTTTAATCATTTCTGCCACAACAGTCATAACGTAATTATCATTACTATTTATTGGATCGTCTATAAATACTATGAGTTCTTCTTTAGCGGAACATATCATTACATAAAAATATAAGAACATCAAAAAACTTCTTTCACCTTCACTAAGAGATTTGTTGGCTAATTCTCCATTCTCTCTAACGATTTTAAAACCTTCATTTTTTTCATTTATTTTTAAATTAAATGAATAAAAATTTTCAGCTTTTAAAATTTTATTTATTTCATCACATGTTTCCTTGATATCCGAGTAATTTCTATTGAGATCTTCAATTAATTTATTGCAATTTTCTAAAGATAATAAGTTTGTATCATTTTTTTCCGCATTATCTTTGATCAAGTTTTCTATTCTTTCAATTGAACTGAAATGTTCTTTTAAGAAATCTATATTTTCATTGTAAAGTATAATTCATAAATCTTTTAAAAAAGATAACTTCTCATTTTTTTTGTTTAAAATAATATTGTTATATTTATTTATTTCTTCATTGATCGAACAAATATTTTCCTGAAAATTAGATATTAGTTCATCTAGTGAAAAATCACATTTTATAGAAGTTGTTAAATCAGTTTTTTTAGATTTTAAATAAGAAATCATACAATTTATTGATTCCGTTATAAGCAACGAGTTTTTGTGTGCAGCATCGTCTAATTGCTTTGTATTTTTTAAAGTTTCTATATAATTAGAAAATTTAATGTTAATTTCATTGAGAACATTTTCATAATTAATTATATTTTCATTAGCAATTTTATATGTTTTATCAAAAAGTTGGTTTAATTCATTAATTAAAATTTCATTAATTTGCGAGTCACAAAACGGACATTTGTTTTCTGTTTTTTTTAGAAATTCTATGCCTTGGAAAGTCCATTGTTCAGAATTTAACCCTTTTATTTTTTGGGCGATTTCTAGATTTTCAGATCCGACATAGGACTCTGTTAGCAACTTTTTAGTTTCATATTCTATTTTTAGTAAATTATTAAAATTAAATAAAACAATTTTTTCCTTTTCAACAATGTTAGCACTGGAAAGAATTTCTCACCTTTTAATTAAAGATGTTTTTTCAATAGTCATATTTTTGCTTTCGCCAATATTTTCCATTTCAGTAAACACTTTATCTTTTGATTGTTGATTATGAGCGTACTTAATTTCTTCGCACAATTTTTTATATCTTAATCATAATTCATTCTTTGAACTCTCTTTTTTTTGATTAATCTCTTTTTTTTGATTAAGTATTTCCTCTTCGATTCGATTATTCTCAAGGATTAGTTTTTCTTTTTCATTTTCTTTTTCATTTATTGAACTTTTAATATTTATATTATTTTTACTTATAGTATAAATACCCCGCAAGTCTTCTTGCATATTTGATTCTATAAATTCCGAGTTAAATACATGGATACCACATTTCTCGCCGGTCCACTCTACCGTATCCGATTCTCTATTATTTATCAGCAATTTACTTATAGTGGATTTACCACTTCCATTCCTTCCAAAAATAAAGTTATATTTTTCTAAATTCGATAATTCAATTCCTCCATTTTTAAAACAATAGTTATTTTCACTCGTAATTTTTTTTATCATTTTTTACCTCACCTATTAAATATAATATGTAAATCAAATAAAAATGAAAAAAATAATTAAAAAACAAAATTATTATTTTTATTAACTTTTAAATTTGTGAACATTTTTTAAAAATTCAAAACAACCTCATAAAATTAGGGGCCATAAATTATTTTATGGAACTCTCGATAGCAATTAAAATTAAGAGACGTTAGAAATGACACATGCAAAAAAGAAATAGTGATTTGAGATACAGATCAATACCACATTAAACTAATCAAACAACCGAACCACAATGATTTAGAAATAACTTATTTCCCCATTGAAGACGAAGAAAAAACAATTGAAACACAAGAAATTGAAACATTAGCAGAATTAGTTTCTTCTCTTGATAATGAAGTTTTTGAACATGATTTAGAATATATCTGTGAAACCAACAAAATATTAACAATTTACAATTTCTTTAAAGAAGAATATTTGGAAAACCAAGAACAAGATCAAGAACAAATTGAACTCATTCAATAAAAAATAAATAACCATTCATTTGGTTATTTTTTTATATAATTAAGATATTTCACAAATTAAATTATGTGTGTAAAAATTTAAAAATGTGTGTAAAATATTTTTGAATTTTTAAAAAAGGAAATAAATATGAATATAATTAAAGGTTTTTTAGAAATCACAAGTTTAGAAAAACTTAAAACATTATCTAAAGAAGATTGTTTAAAAGTCAAAGATTTAGTTATTTATAAAGAAATAGATTTAGGTGATGTTCTAGAAGAAAAATTACCACAATTTGAAAATTTAGAACAATTAAGTTGAAATCCAAAAAAGAAAAAAGTTGTAATTAAAAATCTTTTAAAACTAACAATGTTAGATATTGGTGGTTCAACCACTGAAGAAATTATTTTTGAAAATCTTCCTTCATTAGAAGATTTGTTAATTGGATGCCCTTTGACTAAAGAACTTGATTTAAGTACTATACCTTCAATTGAAAGTATTGATATAGGGAATACAAAATTACAATCACTTGATATTTCTAAAAATAAAAAGTTAATATCTGTTAGTTGTTGTGATAATCCATTTGGTGTAAATGTTGATTTCTCTAACAACCCTTACATTGACGAAATTATAAATTCTGGAACACTAGAACCTATTGAGTACGATGAAGACGAAGAATAATAATTTTTATGTTCTAACTATATAAAATTAACACCTAAATGGTATTTTTTTTATTTCCTCAATTTTTATTCAACAAACTATAAATAACAAGCGAGGAATAAATATGGAACGAAGAGGAGTAATTACTTTATGGTTAGAAAGTGAAACAGATGTTGAAAATTTTAAGAATGAAGTTTTTACAAAATATAAAGATGGTTTTATTATTTTTTATACAAATGAAAAAGTAAAAACAAGAGTTATAGTGGAAGTTTTTTTTGATGACGAAATTAAAGAACAATTTGGTATGTGATGTGGGATTAGATTTATTGTAAATAGATATTGAACTTTTGAAGTTTTTGAAACCATTTCAAATTGTTAATATGAAAATAACCATTTGATTGGTTATTTTTTTATATAATAAAAATCTAAAAGGAAATATAAAAAATGAGAAGAACAAAAGAACAAATAATGGAACTTAAAAATAATGGAAAAATTGTAAATCAATGTATTATTGAAGGTTTTAAAAAAATTACAGAGAAATAAAAATTAGCAAAAGTTCAAGATATGATGGACCTACTAGATATCAAAGATTTAAAAAAATATATAAACAAATTACAAATGCTATTCTTAATCGAGCACTTGAGGGTAGGATGGATGAACATACGGGAAATGATAAGTTAAATCAAGGCTGACAAGCATTTAAAATTGATAAAGAAACTATACTT
>JBOFSS010000062.1:0-9053 GCA_051651665.1 Mycoplasma sp. | reverse complement strand
TTCAAACCCGTGAATGCACGCGTGAAAGGCGTGTGTGTTAAGTCGCTTCACCAACGGGCCATGGCGGCCACAGCAAGGATCGAACTTGCGACCAACCGGTTAACAGCCGGTTGCTCTACCGCTGAGCTATGTGGCCATGACATGTTTGGTTATTAAAAAATAACGCTATTATATTATAATGAAAAATAAAGATTTTTTCAATAATAATTAATATTTTTTTAAAATTATTTCAAATTAATAAAATTATTGACAGTATTTAAGATATCTGAGTAATCTTCATTAATTGGATCAAACCTTATAATTTCTTTATATTTATTTCTATTTCATGTCATTTGTCGTTTTGCAAATTGCCTAGTTAGTTGTTTAATTACTTCAATATCTATTTCTAAATTATTTTTTATTGAATTAGCAATTTGTTTGTATCCAATTGCTTGAAATGCTTTTAAATTAATAATGTTGCTATCTTTGGATAATAAATTAATAATTTCTTCTTTTCAATTATTATCAATCATCTTATCAACACGTGAGTTAATTGCTTTGTGTAGTATTTCCCTATCTATTAATGTTTCAATTATTAATACATCATATTCATAATTATCAATTTGATTATCAATTTCTGATTTCTTTTGTTTTGTTTCATGAATGATTTGAGCAGCTCTAATAATTCTTTTTGTATTTTGATAATTAATTTTGATAGCTTCATCATAATCTTTCTCAAGAACGTAATTATATATTTCATCATATGTTCAATTATCAAAATAACTTATTTGTTCTCGAGATTCACTTTTATCTAATTTATAACCTTTAATAACAGCATCAATATATAAATTAGAACCACCGCATATAATTGGGATTTTATTTTCATCAAATAATTTATTAAGAATTGGAATGCACTCATCTTGAAAGATTTTAATATCGAAATCTTGGTAAATGCTATGAGAATTAACAAAATGATGTTTTATTAATTCTAATTCGTTATTATTTGGTTTATTAATTCCAACATTTATTTCTTTATATATTTGAAAAGCATCTGCACTAATGATTTCTGTTTTCAATTCATTTGCAAGTTTTAATGCTAAATCTGATTTTCCTGATGCTGTAGCTCCAACAATAACAATTACTTTTTTCATTGTTTTGCTTGCTCACTTAAATTATATAAAATAATGCTTCCAGCACTTACTACATTCAGAGATTGGATATTGTTGATTTCTATATATATTTTATTATCTAAATTATTAAGAACATTAAGGTCAATTCCATTTGCTTCGTTCCCTAAAATCAAAGCAAATGGTTTGGTGCATTCAAATTCACTTAATTTTTTGGCATTAACATCTAATGCTGTTGCTAATACATCTATATTATTAGAAGTTAATTTTTTTGATAACTCTAATAAATCATCATATTTATTCACTTTGATTTTATTGATTGCACTCATAGAACTACGAACAACTTTTTGATTCGTTAAATTTACAGAATTATTTGAAATATATATATTATTAAAATTAAAAGCAACTGCCACCCTCAATAATGCCCCTAAATTCCCCGGATCTGATATATGATCCAAAATTAAATAATTTGTATCTTTTGAAAGTTCAAAAGATGGAATTTTTAAATTTAATATAAAACAACATGGAGTAGAATTTTTTGTTTCATTAATTTTTTGAATGATTTCTATTGTTGTTAAAATCAATTTATCTTTAAATGGTTCAATACTTTTATAGTTTTTTTCATATCAATCATTAGTACACAATATGTATTCTAAATTATTTGATTGAGAATTAGATTCTTCAAAAATCTTTAAAGAATCTAATAGAATAACATTATTTTTCTTATCATTTAATTTTTTGACAATATTTTTTATTATCGAATTTTCTTTGGAAGTTATTTCCATCATTTTATTCACCATCAATTTAATTGCCTTAATATGTAATAAATTATATATAAAAAAGTAATTGATATATAATTAATAATTGATTATGGAGGGGTGTATGTTATTCTCATCAACTTATTTTACAGATTTAGCAAAAGCTAAACTTACAAAAAAACCGACTATTGCGGTTACTTGTCCTTACGACGAGTATACTATCGATGCGTTGGAGCAAGTACTTGAATTAGACTTTGCAAATGTTATTCTTATTGGAGAGAAAGAAAGAATTGTAGAACAATTCAAAGATTCTCACAAAAAAATGAAGGAAACTAAAATAGTTGATGCTTCTTCTGATGTTGATGCTGCTATCACTACTATGAAGTTATTACAAAATGGTGATGCAACAATTTTAATGAAAGGATTAATTGACACTTCTGTTATTTTAAAAGAATTATTGAATAAAGAATATGACTTAAAAAGTGGGAAACCTATAAGTCATGTGACTGTAACTTATAGTCCGACAAATGAAAAATATTTTCTTGTAACTGATGCTGCAATGAATATTAAACCTAATTTAGAACAAAAAAAATCAATTATTCAAAATGCTGTTAATTTTGCTCACAAATTAGGGATTGAAAAACCTTATGTTGCTAATCTATGTGCAAAAGAAAAACCTTATGACAAAATGCCAGATACAATTGATGCTGATGAATTAAGAAAAATGTGTGTTGCTGGAGAAATTACTGGTTGTGTAGTTTCTGGTCCATTACAATTAGATACAGCAATTGATGACTCTAGTGTTGAACTAAAAGCAACAAAAGATCCAGTGGCTGGAAAAGCAAATATTCTAATGTGTCCAAATATTGAAGTTGCTAATGTTTTCACTAAAGGATTAGTTTATCTTTCTGATTGAAGATTTTGTGGAGTTTTATTAGGAACAAAAGTTCCGATGGTATTAACCTCTCGTTCTTCAAAAACTGAAGAAAGATTAGTTTCAATCGCTTTAGCTTGTTTAGCATTATAATAAATTAATAATGATTAAAAAAAATAACCTGTAAGGGTTATTTTTTTATTTATTGTTTACTACTTTTTATAAATCTACAAGCTGGGAATCCAGTACATGCAATAAATGGTTTATTGCCACGATTGCTGTATCTTTGAATTAATTGTTTTCCACACTCTGGACAATTTTCTTCTAATAATACTGGTTCAGGTTTATCTGATTTGATAGATTCAATGTATCTACATCCATCATCAGTAGTTTTATAATTACTACATCCTATAAATTTACTCTTATCTCTACGGTTAATTTTGTAAACTAACTCGCTATCACATTTAGGACATTTTCTCCCTACTAATTCAGGTTCAATTTTAGTCATGTTTTTTCTAGCCTCCACCATTTGTGTATCAAACACATCTTTAAATTCTCTAATTCATTTGTTTCAATTTTCATTACCTTCGGCAATTTTATCTAATTGAGTTTCCATATCTATTGTAAACTTTTTTGAAACAAAAGCACTACATTCTTTAACTAAATTTTCAATTAATAGAACACCTAAATCAGTTGGAGATAGTTGTTTTTGTTTAACAACATAACCACGATCTTTTACAATGTTAACCATTGTACTATATGTAGATGGTCTACCAACTCCTGATTTTTTAAGTTCTTTTACCAAAGAACCTTCGTTAAATAAGTCTGGTGGAGAAGTTTGGTGTTCTTGAACGATTGATGGTTTATTTCATTTAACTACATCACCAACTTTTAAGAATGATAAGTCAACTTCACTATCAATTTTTGCTGTTTCAAAATACGGTAGCATGTAGTAACCTTTAAAGTGTAATCTACTATAGTTAACATAAAATTTATTTTCGTTATTAGAAAAACGAATTGCATGATGCATATATGATGGAGGAATCATAAATGCAGCTGCTGTTTGTCTTCAAATTAATGTATATAATTCAATTATATCTTTTGCATTTTTAGCTGTAATTTTACCTTGTAATGAACCGGGTGTTATTTGAATATCAATTGGTCTAATACCTTCATGGGCACCTTGTACTAATGCACCACCTGTTGCACCTTTAAGATTAGTAGAAACATATTCTTGACCATAAACATTTGCAATATGTTCTTGAACAGTTTTAACAAAATCATCATTTAATCTATTTGTATCAGTTCTAGGATAAGAAATTAAAGAGACTACTTCATCACCAATAGTTACACCATTATATAATTCTTGGGCTACTTTTGTTGTTCTTGATGTTGCTCAACCTAACTTAGTATAAGCTGTTGTTAAAAGTGTATCTGTTTCAAATGGAACTCATGTAGATAATGATCTAATTTTTGGTTCATCGATATTGTAAACTGTAAAATCAGATGTTAAATCTTTTTGAATAAGTTCACATTCTTCTTTGTTGGCAAATTCTAATTCTTTACTTTCTTTTCTAAAAACTTCAATTGGAGTTTTTGATTCTCTTAAAAAAACTGGGAATTTGTGCTTTCCTGATTTTAATTCAGTATCAATAGTTCATCAGAAGTTTGGAATGAATTTTTTAATTTCTAGATATCTTTCAACAATAAATAATAATGCAACTGATTGAACACGTCCAGCACTTCTTGCTCTTAGTTTAGATTTAACAAGAGATGAAAGACCATAACCAACAAGTCTATCAAGAATTCTTCTCGCGAATTGAGATTCAACTAAATTCATGTCAATATCTCTTGGTTCGCTCAAAGCTTTTTCAACAGCTTTCTTTGTAATTTCATTAAATGCTATTCTCTTACATTTCGGTTTATCTTTATCATTTAAAATATCATATAAATGTCAAGAAATAGATTCCCCTTCCCTATCCGGGTCGGTTGCTAGATAAATTTGTTCTGCATCAGATGCATATTTTAAAACTTGATCAATAGTTTTATTCTCTTTGTTTTGAACACCTTTTGTATAAGGAACTCAAATTGGTTCTAATGTTTCTTTATTAAAACCATATCCTGAACTTTTCAGTTCTCTAATGTGACCACCTGAAGCAATTACTTCATATTCCTCACCTAAAAATTTTTTAATAGACTTTATTTTGCTATATGACTCAACGATTACCAGTTTCATTTTTTCTCCGTAAAACTATTTTATTATATATGCAAAACAATTATTTCTTAGTTTAAAAAGTTTCAATATTTAATTAAATATATACATAATATATACTATATTATAAAAATCTAATGAATTTTAATTTAATTTATCTTTTTGAATTTCTTTGATAAATGTATTAGCTTTTAAAATTTCTTTATCCACTTTATTATAAATTTCAATTTCTCTTTTCTCAAATTCAAATAGTGAAACTATATTAGGCGCAGTACAATCATCTGTATTAAATGCAATTGCTTTTTTTGAAATTCCAAGTAGCAATCTTTCATAAGTTTGGTCAATGTCTTGATCAGCCTTTGAAACTTCAAATGGAATTTCAGAAATATAAACAAAATCTTTATTACTTAATTTAAGTATATTTTTTCTATCATCTAAATTTTGTTCTAAAATAATTAGTTTATATCCTTCATTAAGTAATTTATTAATATTTTCTAATTCTGAACTTTTGAAAAAAACAGCGTAAATAATTTCTTTGCTTAAGTTTTTTTCAGCAATTTGATAATAATTATTTTCACATCAAACTGATGTGATTTTTTCATTTTTAAACAATAAATCTTTGTTGCCAATTGTAAACAAACTTAAAGGTGGCATATAAATTGATTTAAAATTTTCTGGATATTGATTATCAATAATAGCTATATAATCGTCAGAATATTTACTTGCCATTTCATTCATTTCAATTAATGTTATTGGTTGTTTTGTTTTAATTGAATTATAGATTTTTTCTCAATTGCCTTTGTGTTTAATTGTAAAAAATAATATTACTCTATTCATTTCGTTATTCATATTTAGCATATTTGCTCCTTCTGTTGAGATATATCCTCTTAGATAAGTTCACAAAAACTTTATATTTTTTAGAAAACTAAGTAAAAATAATATAATTTATATGTTAAATAGAAGGAATTCCTATGATTAAATGAATAATTACAGATTTAGATGGAACATTGTTTCATCATGATAAAGAAAAAGGAAATACAATTGATTCAAATACTTTAAAGGTTTGAAATAGAATTGTAAAATCCAATAAATATAAAATGACAATTGCAACTGGAAGACACTATGCAAATGTTCTTGGGATGTTAAAACTATTTGGTATTGAAATGCCAAAAGATGGATATATCATTGGAATGAATGGGGCCCAAATTTATTCGTTTGCAGAAGAGAGATTAATTAAAAATACAACTTTATCAAATGAAGATGTGTTAAATTTTGCTAATGTAATTAATTATTTGGAAGAGACAATTCCAAATGATTACTTCTTCTTTGGATATAGTGACACAGATTCACCTTTATTTTTCTACGATAATAAAAATCCTGAAAATAAAAATAAAATTGCTGAAATGATGAAATATGAAGATGAAACTCATACTTTGAATGAAAAAATCATTGATAATTTCAATTCTATTAAAAATGTTTTTAAGGGGATTATTGTTTATTCTTCTGATTGATCATATGAAACTGAAAAAACAATTTTAAAAGAAAAATTTCCGACAATGGATTTTGTTAAATCTAGTAATAGTTTCTTAGAAATTATACCTTTAGGAGTTTCTAAATTAGAATCACTAAAATATCTTAATGAGAAATACAATTTCAAAGCTGAAGAAATGATTGTTTTTGGGGATTCTTTTAATGATTTTGAAATGCTGACTTTTGCAAAGACTGCAGTTACTAGATCAAGTGCAGATAATGAAATTCAAAAGATATGTTCTCATATTATTGATGCACCAGCTTCTGCATTTGTAGGTGATGGATTAGAAATGCTAGTTGAACTAGAAGAATAAGAGAATAATAACTAACCATGAAACATAATTACCATTCACACACTTTTTATTGTCGGCATTCAGAAAATGTTTTAGATACATTAGTACAAAAAGCTATAGAAAATAACTTTTCCACTTTTGGTATTAGTGAACACATGCCAATTCCAACAAATAAAGGAAGATCCTTTTCTTTTGATGAATTAGATGCACTAATTACTGAATTCAAAGCAGCTAAAGAAAAATATAAAGATAAAATTGAATTATTTTTCGGTCTTGAATGTGAATATCATCATGAACTTCATGATTTAGTTAAATATTATTTTGAGATGAAAGATATTGATTACTTAATATTTGGAAATCATTTTTTAGGTTCATGTAAAGAGAAATTTAAACTTCTTTTTGATGCATCTAGAATGGATATGCTAATGGATCAATTAATTAATTTGAAAGATGTATTGGAGACAAGGATGTTCTCATGTATTAATCATCCTGATTGATTTGTTAGATATTATCAAGGTTGAGATGAGCACACTATTAATTTAACTAATGAAATGATTAAAGCGTCAATTAAATATGATGTTCCGCTTGAATTTAATTTGAATGGAATGGAAGAAAAAGCTCATTTAAAAGATGAATGAATGTATCCATATGAAAATTTTTGAAAAATTGTAGCAGAAAGTAACGCTAAAGTCATTATCGGAGTTGATGCTCATGTTTATAAAATGGTAGATAACAGCGTTTGAGATAAAGGCATGTCAATGATCAAAAAATTAGGTCTTGAAAAAAATCTGACTAAAAAAATTACTTTTCAAAAATAACTAAATATTATAAATAAATATATTTTATATATAGGTATGTTAAAATATTGTTATGCGTATAAGTTTTAAATTAACACAATCATCAAATATACTTTATTTAAAAGAAGATGTGAAATACTATGGAATCATCAACAGACTTTTCCCTTCTCCTGATATCGCCTTTGAAGATTTCGATTTAGAAAATCTGAAAACTTACACTGATGATTCAAGGTATATTTTGAATCTTTATAAAGTGAATTTTGAAAGAAAATTTGCTAATGAAAAAAAAGCAATTACAGAAAATTTCATATCTAAATCTTCAATTCAGGTTTTTCATTTAAATTTAAATTTTGATATGGATTTTGAATTTGAACTATTTAACAAATCTTTTGTAAATTATTGAAAAAGTGATATCGAAATTGAAACTATCAAACCACTTGTATTTCGTTGTGGTTCTATGGATTCTCCTTACTTTGCCTTCCGATCTTTGGCAACATCTTTTTTTGCTAAAATGGTTAGAATGTTAAAAACCAATAATATAATGTGTATAAAAAAAGATAATAAAATATTCTTTGCATATGCACTTGATCATAAATGTGATGAAGCAAAGACAAATGACCTTGTTAAATTATTTGCCAATGCTGTTTATGAAATGGTTAAAGTTACATCTGGTAGAGGGAATTATGAAATCCCAGAAAGCGTAAGATATAACATAATTGATATTGAAGAAGATTATGCTAAAAGAAGAAGCACAAATAACACTAACGCTTCTTTTATATATGAAACAAATATGAAGAAAATTAAATAATCTTCATTACAAGTTTAATGGAGGATATATATGAAAAAAATGACTGCTAATGAAATAAGAGGGACGTGATTAAATTTCTTTAAGAATCATAATCATTTAGAATTGGAATCAGCATCACTAATACCAATCAATGATAATTCTCTATTATGAATTAATTCAGGTGTTGCAACACTAAAAAATTATTTTAGTGGTAAAGAAAATCCTCCGCATGAAAACCTTGTAAACTCTCAAAAATGTATAAGAACAAATGATATTGCAAATGTTGGTATGACAAGTAGACATCACACTTTTTTTGAAATGCTTGGTAATTTTTCTATTGGCGGATATTTCAAAGAAGAAGCGATTAATCTAGCATATGATTTACTTATTAACCATTTTGGAATAGATATAAATAAATTATACTTCACAGTGTACGAAGACGATGAAATCACATATAATCTATGATTAGCAAAAGATGGCATAGATAAAAGTCATATTATTAAATGTGGAAGAGACAGAAATTTTTGAGATGTTGGTTCTGGACCATGCGGCCCATGTACAGAAATATTTTATGATCGTGAATCTGAATATGATGAAGATAATATTGGTGAGAAGTTATTTTTTGAAGATATAGAAAATGATAGATATATTGAAATCTGAAATATTGTTTTTAGTGAATTCAATAATGATGGAAAT
>JBOFSS010000061.1:0-3438 GCA_051651665.1 Mycoplasma sp. | reverse complement strand
AATAACTGTGGCAATGTTGCCTGTCAATAAAAATCTAATAGCTCCTTTTATATTATTATAAATACTACGTCCAAATTTTACAGCTGTAATGATGGTGGCGAAATTATCATCTGCCAAGATAATTGAAGCAGCATCTTTACTAACTTCTGTACCTGTGATTCCCATAGCAACACCTATATTAGCTTGTTTTAATGCAGGAGCATCATTAACACCATCACCAGTCATTGAAATAATCTTATCTTTTGATTGTCATGCTCTAACAATTTTAATTTTATCTTCCGGAGAGACTCTTGAATATATAGAGTATCTTTCTACATTTGCAGATAATTCAAGATCAGTAGTTTTTGATAAATCTAATCCTGACATTGCTCAATCAGTTTCAGGATTAAAAATTCCAATTTGTTCACCAATTGCTTTTGCCGTTCTATCATGATCACCTGTAATCATAACTACTCTAATACCTGATATATAACATTCTTTTATAGCTTCTAATACTTCTGGTCTTGGAGGATCTATCATTGCAATTAATCCAACAAATATTAAATCATTTTCATCTTCATGAAAGATTTCATTGTTATCAATATGTTTGTAACAAAAGGTTAATACCCTCTTACCTTTTGATGAGAAATTAATATTGGCTTCGTTGATTAAATTTATATCTTCATCAGAAATATCCCTAGTCTCACCATTAATTAGGATTTTAGTGATTTTTGGAAGAATGGAATCAATAGCACCTTTTGTTAACATAATATTATGAGTATCATGTTTAATTAATGTTGACATCATCATTCTTTCAGAGTCAAAAGGTAATTCATGAACTCTTGGATATTTATCATGCAACTCATTTGAGTTTATATTTCAATCATGTAGTGATTGGACAAGAGCAATTTCAGTTGGGTCACCAATTACATGTTCTTTATCTATTTTGGCATCAGAACTTAAAACTGCATACTGCAACAATTTACTATGTGAATCATCATTACTATTTTCAATAGCAAGTTCATATGGGGCATTATTAATATAATAATCTGTTACAGTCATTTTATTCTGAGTTAAAGTACCAGTTTTATCACTGCATATAACAGATACAGAACCTAATCCTTCTACTGCTTTCAATTCTTTTATGATTGCATTTTTTTGCGCCATTTTTTTTGTGGAAATTGAAAGAACAATTGTTACAATAGAACTTAAAGCTTCAGGAATTACAGCAACAGCTAATGCTATTGAAAAGTTCAATGTTTCAGTAAATATTTTCAAACCACTTTGTAAATCAACTACATCTAAGAATGCTAATTTAGAAATATTTAAAACAAATAAAACTAAAGTAATTATTAATACAGCAATCATTAACACTTTCGCAAGTTTATCTAAATTAACTTGTAAAGGTGTTTTCTGTTCTTCTGTTTCGTTTAATAAGGAGTTTATTTTACCTATTTCTGAATTTGTACCAACAGATGTAACTATTGCCATACCTCTTCCATTAGTCACTAAACAACCAGAAAATATCATATTAAATCTATCGCCAATAGGAAGAAGTTTTTCTTTCAATGTGTCAATATTTTTAAATACTGAATCACTTTCTCCAGTTAATGATGATTCATTGACTTTCAAATTATTAGCCGACACTAGTCTAGCATCTGCTGGAACAAAATCACCAGCTTCAACAATTATTAAATCACCAACAACTAAATCTGTTGTTTCTAGTATTTGCGAAATTCCATTTCTGATAACTTTCGATTTTGGTTGTGATAATTTTTTCAAACCATCCATTGATTTCCTTGACTTCACCACTTGTACGGTTCCGAGAATAGCATTAATTATAGTAACTGATGTTATTAATATAAAATTTTCTCATCCAGAAACTTCTGTAAGTGATAACCCTCAATTAACTCCATCCATAGGAAAAATACCTACAATGACAGATATAAGTGCAGATACTAAAAGAACTATCATTAAAATATCTTTATATTGATCAAAAAATATTCTAGCTATATTTTTTTCTTTTTTAGATGTAAGTCTGTTAGGTCCATATTTTTCTAAATTTGAAGTAACTTGTTTATCAGATAAACCTATTTTTATATCTGTCACTAGTTCTTTTTGTATTGTATCTATTTCTTTTGTGTGAAACACTATATTATTTTCCATATTAACCAATCACTATCTCAAAATCTGCATATATATTTTTTGTTGGTTCTGATCTAACTTCAATGTCATATTTTTTTCACTCAACATTCTCGTAAATTAATTTTCACCTTCTTTTTGCACTCTCGGGATTGGTTTCAATTGCTTTAATAGTATCTTCAAGTGTGCAATCATTAATCATACATCTTAGGAATTTTATTCAATTATCATTTGATAACCTTATTTTTTGATATAAAGAGTTTGTTCTTGGGCTAAATGAGTTCTTGCAATTACTGCATTTATAAATAATTTCACTTTCATTAGTTAGTACAATATTTTCAGATTCACATTTATAACATTTATTAGATTTATGTGAAATATCATATATTTCTTGGAAAATATCTGAAATAACAGCATCAATATTAATTTCAGCTTTTCTATTTTTATTTTTATTTGACATAGTATCAATATTATAACACTAATTCAATATCTTATATTATGATATTATTATTACATAACAATATTGGGAAATAACATGGAAAACAAAGAAAAAAAAGTAGAAAATATAGAAGTTAAAAAGATCGAAAAAATAGAGTTGGACATGCTTCAATCCGTTATTTTAGAACAAGTCGAATCGCTTGATTTGATTGAAGAATCTATAGAAAATTTTAAAACTGAAGAAACTGACAAAGAAAAAGAAGTTGCTGAAAATGAAACTGTTAAAGAAGTAGAAGTTACTGAAAACAAAACTATTAAAGAACCAATCAAAAAAGAATACAAAAAGAAAGAATCTAAAAAAGTAGAGTCTGTTGTTGCTGAATCTACTGATGAAAAAACAAAATTAGATGCTGATTCTCAATTTTTAATAATTTTATTAACAATACTAACATTTGGTTTATTTAGAATTTATTTAAATAATAAAATTGAAGAAGCGAAAAAAATATCCGAAGTAAGTGAAACTTCTGAAGAAGTCCCACAACTTAAAACATCAATTAAAATTCCTTTCAAGGTTGAAAAATTTGTCGAACTACTTGGGGGAGCTGAAAATATTTTATCAATTGACGCTTCTTTAAATACTTTGAAAATAGAAGTTAAAAATAAAAAAATAGTAAATCAAGATTCAATTAAAAAATTAGGAGCAAAAGGAATAATGACTTCAGCTAATAAATTATCTATTGTATTAGGTGATTATGCACTTAATCTAAAATTAGAACTTGAACAAAATGTTAAGATCGATAATGAATATCAAGAAGTTTTAAATAATGGTCCTGAAACTACTGAATAATATTCTATAAATATTGACTTATATATTCTTCC